>JAUHWK010000115.1 GCA_030424555.1 bacterium
CGGGGTCTCCTCGGGGAGCATCCAGGCCGCGATCCCGGCCGCACGAAGGCCCCGGAGGTGACGAAGGCCCTGGACGAGGCGGCTCCCGTGCCACGTCAGGGCCTGTCCGTCGACGTGCCCGATCCGTGACCGGGCGATGCCGGCGGCGGCGACCTCCTCGGCGTGGGTCGCCTTGAACGGGAACGGCTCGGTGGGGAGCAGCACCGCCTCCGGGTCGGTGGTGGCGAGGGTGTCGAGGTCGATCGCCGGGTACCGCGTGCGGTCTGCGAACACGTTGGCGAAGCCGGCCTCGGCCATCACCGACGAGACGAAGGTGTCGCCGCCCGCGACCATCCACGGCGCGCGCCAGATGAACGTGGCGGTGCGCAGGGGGCGATCCCGCCACGGGGTGAGGGCGGCCCGCTCGGCGCCGATCCGGTGGACCAGGGAGGCTGCGTCCGCCTCGCGTCCGAGGAGGGTGCCGAGGCGGACGAGATCGTCCACTGCGTCGTCGACCGTCTCGGTGGCCGCCAGGTAGACCGGCACATGCGCGGCGATCGCCTGGACGGCGTCGGGCAGGTTCTCCTCCTTGTTGGCCAGGACGAGCTGGGGCCGCAGGGCGAGGACGGCGTCCACGTCGACGTCCTTGGTGCCGCCCACCTTCGTGCGTTGTCTGGCGGCGACGGGGCGCACACAGAAGCGGGTCACCCCGACGACGGCGTCGCCCACACCGAGGTCGAACAAGGTCTCGGTCGTGCTGGGGATGAGGCTGACGATCCGCCGCGGAGGGGCGTCCAGGGACAGGACGGTGCCGACGTCGTCCACCACCATGCCCACGCGCGACCTCCAGGGCGGCTCGGTATGCCCGGTGCAGATCCCGGTCCACCCGGTGGGCCAGGGCGCCGGGGACGGGACAGGACGAACGGGCCGAGGGCGCACCGGGTAGGCTGAGGGCATGCAGACGTTCTCGCAGTCCGCACTCCTCGTCGGCGCGATCCTGGTGGGCGGGATCGGGGCGGACGCGCGTGCAGACGAGGGTCAGGCTGCGGCGGAGACCGCCTCGCGCACGCTGCGGATCGAGGCGTGGCCCGATCCGGCCACGAGCCGCTGGGACGCCCGGCTGCGAACGGTGTGGCAGGTGGCCCACGACGGCGGCGACGGGATCCTCGACGCCGAGGAGGTCGTGGGGATCCCGTGCGCGGAGTGGGCGGTGGTGGACGGCGCGGTGGCCGCACGGTGGGGCAGCGGGGTGTGGACCGTGTACGGCGTCGACCCAATGCGTCGGTGGGTGGGGGGACAGCTGGGGATCGACGCGTCGGCGCGGACAGCGCTGGGCGCCCACCTCGACGCGTGTGGCCTGGCCGGAGACGGGTTTCGCCCCGCGGACGCGCTGCCCCCCGACGTGGCGATCGTGGGGCTGCCCCTGCCGGGAGAGGCGGCGTGGGACGAGGCGGTGCGGGCCCGGCTGCTGGATCGCCACGACGGCGACGGCAACGGCTGGATCGACGGCCCGACCGAGGTCGCCGCGATCCCGTGCCTCACCTGGCACCTCGTGGATGCGCGGGTCCGCCGCCGCTGGGAGCAGGGCGTGTACCTGACCTACGGGATGGCGGACGGGTTGGTGTGGCTGGGCGACGCGCTGGGGATCCCCGAGACGGGCCGGGCCTCGACCGTCGCGGCACTGGTGCGGTGCGGCGTGCCCGAGGCGGGCATCGAGGCGCCGCTGCCGTCGACCCCGGAGGCGGTCGTGCAGGTGGTGGGCCTGTTGCCAGAGCCCGGCAGCCGCGCGTGGACGGACCTGGTGCGGGCGCTGCTCGTGCGGGTGTTCGACACCGATGGCTCGGAAGACCTCGGGGCCGAGGCCGAGGTGCGGGCGGTGCCCTGCACGGTGTGGAACGCCGTCGACGCCGCCCTCGCGCCGTCGGGGGGCTTGGTGGAGGCGTACGGGTTTGAGCCCGGGGCGCGGTGGCGGGGCTGGAAGCTCGGGGTGGAGGGGGCCGCGCGGGCCACGGTCCTCGACGCCCTCACCGCGTGTGGACCGCCGGAGAGATCCCCGGCGACCCTCGATGCGGCCTCGGTGGACGGCACGCCCGCCGCGCCCTCGTCCGGGCTCGACCAGGACCGGTCCGGGACGGTGTCGCGGGCGGAGGTGCGCACCGCCCCGTGCTCCGTCTGGCAGGGGCTGGACGCGCGCTCGCGGGAAGCGCGCGGTGTGGGGGTGGTGGACTGGCTGGGCCTGCGCCGTGGGCAGACCGTTGATGGCGGACCGATCGGGCTCGCGCCCGAGGGCCAGGCAGCCGCGCGCCGCGCGCTGCGACGATGCGGCCTACGCTGAGCCCCTGGATCAGCCGATCGCACCCGAGACGAACTCACGCAGGCCGACGGCGCCGCCGCCCGTCCCGATCTTGCGGGAGACCTCCTTGCCGTCCTTGAACAGGACGAAGGTGGGGAGGTTGGACACGCTGAAGCGCTTGGCGGTGGGCATGTTGTTCTGGGCGTCGAGCTTGACCACCTTGAGCTGGTCCTTCATCTCGCCGGCCATCTTGTCCAGGTGCGGCGCGATCGCGCGGCACGGGCCGCACCACGCCGCCCAGAAGTCCACCAGCACGGGCAGCTCGGACGCGAGGACGATCTCGTCGAAGGTGGTGTCGGTGGCGTCGAAGGTGTTCTCACTGGCCATGCGGCTCTCCCGATGGGGGTCTGGCGACGGTTGTACGCACCCCCGTGGACGTGGGCAAGCGATGCGAAGGGAAGTGACGCGGCCGGGGTGATAGGGGGCCGGGAGGAGGCGCCCTTGCTGGTGGTCGGCCTGCCGGTGCTGGGTGTGTATGGGGCCGCGACGTGGTTGTTCGCGCGGGGCCCTGCGTCCGGGGGGCAGGACGCCTCGGACCGCTCGGCCAAGGCGTTGCGGGCCACCCAGGCCGCCGCGGCCTTGCACCTCGGCTACCTGATCGGGCTCGCCACGCTGGGGGAGATCGCCAGCTACGCGGCGTCGTGGTCGGCGGTGGCGTTTGGGGTGGCGGTGGCCGCCCTCGCGCTGTCTCGGGGCCGGTTGGCCTCGCTGGCGCGCTGGCTCGTGCCCACGGCGGCGGTGCTGCACGGCATCGGCATGGTGCTGCCGGCCTCGCGCGTGCTCGCGCTGGACGAGCTGGGCGGCTCGCTGTGGCTTCCGGTCCACCTCGCCCTGGTGTGGGCTGCGCTGTCCGGGTTCGTGGCGGAGTTCTGCGTGACGGTCGTCGAGCAGATCGTGCGACGGCGCCTCAAGGCCAAGAAGCTCGCCGGGCTGGGGGCCTTTCCAGCCCTGGACGCCCTGGCGCGGGTCCGGGTCCAGGCGCTGGGCTTTGGCGTGGTGACGCTCGCGCTCGGCGTGGCGGCCGGGGGGATGTGGGCATCGGACAGCCTGCCGCACGGGGCCTGGCTCGCCGACCCCAAGGTGGGCTTCACCCTCGCGGTGTGGGCCTGGTACGCCACGGCGTTCTTCGCCCACCGTCGCCACGACGGAAACGCGCCCCGTCCGCTGGTGTGGTCCGGGGTGGGGTTTGCGGCCCTGCTGTTCCTGTTCGTCGGGCTCGACTTCGTCGTGTCGGGGTTCCACGCGTATGGCGGCTGAAGACGCGCTGGTCGCGATCGGGCTGAGCCACCACACGGCCCCTGTGGACGTGCGGGAGCGGCTCGCCCTCGACGCCGACGGGGTGCGGCGGGAGCTCGACGCGCTCGTGGCGGGTGGGGTCGCCCGCGAGGCGCTGGTGGTCAGCACGTGCAACCGGGTCGAGCTGTACGCGGTGCCCGGACAGGACGGCGTGGAGCGCCTGCGCGAGCACTGGTCGGTGCGGCCCGCGGGCGGGCGCCGGTCCCTCGATCCCTACCTGTACGCCCACCAGGGGGTCGACGCCGTGCGACACCTGTTCCGGGTGGCGAGCTCCCTAGACAGCCTGGTGGTGGGGGAGCCGCAGATCCTCGGCCAGGTCAAGGACGCGGTGAAGCTCGCGAGCGGGGTCGGCACGCTGGGGGCGGTCCTCAACCGGCTGACCCAGCGCACCCTGTGGGTCGCCAAGCAGGTCCGGACCCGCACCGACATCGGCAAGTCCACCGTGGGGGTCGGCAACGCGGGGGTCCATCTCGCCGAGCAGCTGTTCACCACGCTCGAGGGCCGTCGCGCGATGCTCGTCGGCACCGGGGAGATGGGGCGGCAGGTGGCGGCGGCGATGGTGCACGCTGGCGTGTCCGAGCTCGTGGTCGCCAACCGCACCTTCGAGCGGGCCGTCGAGCTGGCCTCCCGGTACGCCGGCACGCCGATCCAGCTCGATCGGGTGCCCGACTACCTGTCCGGCGTCGACATCGTCATCGTCGCCACCGGGGCCTCCAGTCCGGTGCTGCGCGTGCCCGAGGTCAAGGCGGCCCTCAAGGCCCGGCGGGGCGCGCCGCAGTTCCTGGTCGACCTGTCCGTGCCCCGCAACGTCGACCCCCAGGTCGACAGCTTGTCGTCGGCCTTCCTGTTCAACATCGACGACCTGCGTCAGGTCACCCAGGCCGGGATGGACGCCCGCGAGGCCGCCTCCCAGGTCGCCGAGCGCTTCGTCGCGCAGGAGGCCGATCGGTTCGCGCGCCGCCTGGCGGGGCTGGGCGTCAACGAGCACATCGGCGATGTGGTTCGGATCGCGGATCAGCTGCGGCAGGAGGAGATCGATCGCTCGATCCGGGTCCTGTCTCAGCTGGACGAAGACGGCCGTGAGGCGCTGGACGCGATGACCCGCGCCCTGGTCAAGAAGCTCCTCCACCGGCCCCTGGGCAAGGTGCGGGACGCGGTGGGGCGGGGCAACGACGCCCTCGCAGAAGCCATCCTGAGCGCCTGGGACGATCCGGAAGGGGGCGACGCCGGGGAGGACGGTTGAGCGGCGCTGGCAGCGGCCGTCGCCCCGACGTCGGCTACTGCGGCGCGGTCCACCGGTAGCCGACCGTCACCTCGACGTTGGCGGTGTGCAGGGTGCCAGCGGCGCCGAGTGGTCCGGCGGGGGCAACCGCGACCGCGCGGGCGTGGAGCGTCTCGGTGGGGCCGGAGAACAGGTGCCGCAGCCGCACGGGATCGGTGACCGTCGTGCAGGCGTCGGGGGCGGGCTGGTCGGCGTCCACGCGGACGCTCCAGCACAACGCTTCCGGGGTGGCCCGGGGCGCGTCGTGGGTGGCGACCTCGACCCAGCGCCAGGTGTCCCAGATCTGGAGCGACACCCCGGGGGTGAACACGTCGTCCAGGACGCCGTCCGCACCGGCCCACCATCGGACCGTGATCTGCGACACGTCGTCGGTCGGGGTGCCGGCGGCCGACCAAGCCACGTCGAACCGGTGGGTGGCGATCTGGCTTGCTGCGGAGGTGCGGAGCCAGGTGTCGTCGAGCCGATCGGAGCCCACCCCGGCATCGGGGGCGCCTCCGAACACCAGGATGTCCCCGTGGGCGGCGTCGAACGTCATCGCGTGGCTGATGCGCGCCGGGGGGCGCGCGCCCACGGCGTCGACGGGCGTCCAGCCTTCGCCGTTCCAGGACCAGACGTCGCGGAGCACGTCGAGGTTCAGGCCGTTGTCGGTGATGGCGCCGCCACCGAGCAGCAGCGCGTTGCCCGCGGACACGTCGCCGGCCATCGCCGCGTAGGCCCGCGGGCCGGGCTCGGTGCCGAGCGGGGACAAGTCGGTCCAGTCTTGGCCGTCCCACACCCAGGTGTCGTCGAGGAACGTGGCGCCCCCTCCGTACCCGCCGTGGACGACCAGCTCGCCATGGGCGGCGTCGACGGCCATCGTGTGCGACACGCGGGCGGGCGGCGAGGTCGCGGGCCAGCGCTGGGTCCACGTGGTGCCGTCCCAGGTCCAGGTGTCGGCGCTGGCGCCGGTCGTCCGTCCGCCGAACAGCAGCACCTCCTGCAGGGTCGGGTCGAACGCCATGGTGTGCTCGACGCGGGCGGGAGGCGACGTGGCGGGCCAGCGCTGGGTCCAGCCCGTGCCGTCCCACACCCAGGTGTCGCCCAGCGCGCTGCCCGCGCTGCCCCCGAACAACACGACCTCCTGCTGGGTGTCGTCGAACGCCATCACCCCGCCCGTTCGCGCGGAGGGCGCCCCGCTGGACAGGGCGGGTTGGTGCCAGCCGGTGCCGTCCCAGATCCAGGTGTCGCTGAGGAAGATGTCGCTGGCGCCGCCGAACATCACGACCTCGCCGTGGGCCGCGTCGAAGGCCAGACCCGGCGTGGTACGCCCCTCGGGTTGGGCGGCGTCGGATGTGAGGTCTTGCCAGCGCGTGCCATCCCACGCCCAGGTGCCGGAGACGTCCCAGTCGGACCGGTTGCCCACCAGCACGACCTGCCCCAGGACCGGATCGAACGCCATCGTGTGCAGGCTGCGGCCGCCCGGGGTGGCGGCGGTCCAGGGGTTGCTCCAGGCCGCCCCGTCCCACAGCCAGGTCTCCGCGGCCGATCCTGCGTTGTTGGCCCCGTACAGCACGACCTGCCCGCGGACTGGATCGAACGCCATCGCGTGCAGCTGCCGGGCGGCGGGAGCCGGGCCGCTGGGGGAGACGTCGGTCCAGGCGGTGCCGTCCCAGGCCCAGGTGTCGCCCTTGGCGGTCTGGTCGACGCCCCCGAACATCAGCACCCGCTCGGAGGCTGGATCGTAGGCCATCGCGTGGGCGGAGCGCGCGGGGGGCGTCGGGGTGGCGTCGATCTCGGTCCAGGTGGTGCCGTCCCAGATCCAGGTGTCGTCGAGGGGGCTGTCGGCGTCGCGGCCGCCGTACAGCACGACCTGCTGCCGGTGCGGATCCATCGCCATGGTCGCGCCGCGCCGGGCGGGTGGCTGGGTGGCGAGCGACAGCTCCGTCCAGGCGCTCCCATCCCACACCCACGTGTCGTCTCGCACCGCACTACCGGCATCCAACCCGCCATACAGGACGATCTGCTGACGGACGGGGTCGAACGCCATCGCATGCTGCTGACGCGCGGCCGGGTTGCCGGACACGGGGGTGACGTCCTTCCAGGTGCGGCCGTCCCACACCGAGGTGCGATCCGACAGGGTGGACCGCCGCCCGCCGAACAAGACGAGCTGCTCGCGGACGGGATCGTACGCCATCACCATCCCGGAGCCCTCGGGGGGCGGACTGGCTGCGGCCTGGCGCCAGCTTCCGGTGCCGGTGGCGGTGATCCCGGGACGTCCGGCGATCGCGTCGCCAGGGGCGGAGACCTCGGGGATGTCGGCGCGCCCCTGGAGGGGCTGGGTGCGGTGGCGGAGGGCGTGGGGGTTGGGGAAGGCGGTGCCGCGAACCTTCCCGCCGAGGGTTGCGGTCCACGATCCGTGCTGGACGGAGACGGACGGCGAGGGGTTGCCGGCCTCGTCGAGGTACGCGACCTGGATCGACGGCACATCGCCCGCCGCGACGAGGCCCGAGAACGCGCCCTGGTCATCGGCGACGGTGCTTCCGACGACGCCGGTGGCGGACAGGGCGAGCACCGTGGCGCCCGCGGGCACCGCGCCGGGGTCGCCCGACACGGTGAGGCGCGCGACACCCCCGGTGGCCGCGGTGCCCCAGGGCGCGCGGTCGACCTGGATGCGCCCCTCGGATGCAGAGGGACCGGTGGCGGGCGGCTCGGTGTCGATCTGGAGGGTGACGCCGACGTCCAGGGGGACGGTCGTGCGGTTTCCCAGCAGGTCCTCGGCGGTGACGGCGAAGTGGTGGTCGCCGTCGGCGGCGGCGCCGGGGTCGACGGTCCACACGGCGCGACGGGGCGCGGTCTCCAGGCGGGTCCACGAGGTCGGGGAGGGGTCGTCGGAGGACAGGACGAGCGGGGCGCCGAGGTCCTCCGTGGTCGTGACGAACAGCGTGATCTCGATCGGGGCCTGCGTGACGGCGTCGGTCTGCGTGTACGCGAGGACGCCGTCGCCGAGGTCGGCGGGGCCGAAGAACGGGGAGCGCTGGAGCGACGCGGCCGCGATGGCGGGGGGCGTGAAGTCCGCGTGGAGCGCAAGGCTTGGGAACTGCAGGTCGACCGTGTTCCCGGCGGGATCCACCAGGGTTGCGGCGACCGACTTGGGACCGTCGCCGATCACGGCGTCGAGGGTGCCGTGCCACGTCGTGCCGTCGGTGGAGGTCAGCGGAAGGCCCCCGAGGTGGACGACGGACTCGAGGAGGTCGAGATCCTCGGCGGTGGGCAGGGTGACGGTGACCTCGGCCCCGGCGGCGGCGTGCGGGGTGCCGTCGCGGTCGATCGCTGGGGTCACCACCAAGGCGGTGCCGGACAGGACCTCTGGACCGATGCCCTTGTACGTGCCGGAGCGCTCCGACGGACCGCACAAACTGTCGCCCGCTTGGTGGTTGCCCACGCGGTCCGTGGCCTCGATGGATGCGGTGTAGGTGGGGAGGTCGACGTCCGCGGGCGGCGTGAGGGTCCAGGTGTACACCGTGCCCGCGATGGTCGGGCCGCCGACGGCGAACTCGTCCAGACCGTTCAGGGTGACCGTGGCGGGATCGAGCGGCTCCGACGCGTACAGGATGAACTCGATGGTGTCCCCGGCGTGGGCGTTCGCCGGGAACAGCACGCAGTTGGCCTCGGGCGGGGTGAAGTCGAACCCGACCCGGGCGGTGGGGAGGCTGCCGTCGGCCGCGGACAGGCGAATCTGCTGACCGAGCTGATCGACCAGCACGATGTCGAGCGTCTTCGGGCCCTCTCCCTCCGTGCCGTCGAGGACCCGTGACCAGGTGCCGTCTCCATTGGCGGTGAGGGGAACGCCCGTGAAGGTCACCGACGAAGCAGGCAGATCGAGGCCCTGGGAGGCCTCCACCTCCAGGGCGACGGACAGGGTCGCCCCGGCTGCGGCGTAGGCGATTGGTTCGTCGTCGATCGTGCGCTCGACCGCGGGTTCGATGGTGACGATCGGGTCGGACAGCAAGGTGGGCGGGAGAGCCCGTCGGACCCCCTCGTTTCCACCTGGGGTACACGCCGCCACGCCCAGTGCCAGACCCATCAATCGACCACGCATGCCACACCCCGAACGCTCGTTCGAACGGAGCCTAGCCGGCGCGGGGACGCTTGCCGCTTACGTGGGCTTTGCTCGGGGAGAACGCCGCCTCACCCGATCACTTGTTCGTGGCCGGTGACACCGTCGAGCCCGACGAGGCGGAGGGGCGCCTGGCTTGCCTTGGGACCGAGGGTGACGCGTGGGAGTTGGGCGTTGAGGGCCTTGCTGTCGAACTGTGGGGTGCTGGGTTCGTTGGTGAGGGGACTGACGTTGCTGGGGGGAGCCTGATCGCCTTGGGTTTGCTGGTTGTGTGGCGGGTTCGGCTTGGAGTTGGCGGGCAGACGGGATCTCTTGGATGGGACGTCAGCGTGATCGCCTTGGGTTTGCTGGTTCGTGTGTGGGTTCGGCTGGGATCTGGCGGGCAGGGAGGATCCCTTTGACGGGACGTCGGCCTGATCGCCGGGGGTTTGCCAGGTCTCCGCTTACGCTCCGCTTTGGCTGCACCCCCGGCGCGGCCTCCTGACGGAGGGTTCGGACGGTGTCCGGCTGTCGGCGTCTCTCCCCCCCTTTTGGAGGGTAGGACCGGGTCGCCGTGCGTCGGGCCTTCGGCCGCTCCGCCCGGCGACGCTTGGTTTTCGTTGTTCCAGCATCGAGTTGGACGTGGGGGAGGGACGTTTGGTTGTGGCGGGGCCATTGGGTTGCCCAGGAGGAGCGCTTGCATGCGCTCCGGGGCGTCCTGGTGGCTTCGGCTTCGGCTTCGGCTTCGGTCTGGATCTGGTGGGCAGGCATGATCTCTTTGATGGGACGTCGGCCTGATCGCCTTGGGTTTGCTGGTTGCGGTGTGGGTTCGGCTGGGATCTGGCGGGCAGGGAGGATCCCTTTGACGGGA
>JAUHWK010000116.1 GCA_030424555.1 bacterium
TCGAGCGGCTCGCCTACTACGGCCTGCGCGTCGTCGTCCCCGTGTACATGCTGCTGCCGGTGGAAGCGGGCGGGCCGGAGTTCGACAACATCCAGAAGGGCGTGATCTTCGCCTGGTGGGCCGCCGTCCAGAGCTTCGTGCCCGTGCTCAGCGGCGGGTTTGCGGATCGGTTCGGCTACAAGAAGACCGTGGGCGTGTCGATCGCGATCAAGATCGCCGGCTACCTCGTGATGGGCTTTGCGGTGGACACGGCCTCCCTGCTCACCGGCGGCGTGAGTGCGGCCACGGCGGGCCACCCCGCCACCTACGCGGTGTTCTGCCTCGGCGCGCTGCTGCTCGCGCTGGGCACGGCGGTGTTCAAGCCGGGTGTCCAGGGCATCATCGCCACCCAGATGAACGACGATCAGGCGGCCGTCGGCTGGGCGGTGTTCTACCAGCTGGTCAACGTGGGCGGGTTCCTCGGCCCGTTCCTCGCCGGCATCATGCGCCTGATGGCCTGGAAGTGGGTGTTCATCAGCTGCGCGGTGATCGTGGCGGTCAACTACCTGCTGCTGCTGACCTTTCCCGAGCCCGACAAGGAGGTCGTCGACGACGAGCCGGCGGGGGTGTTCCGGACGCTGTGGGACGGCGTCGCAGGGATCCTGGAGCCGCGTCTGTTGGCGTTCCTGACCATCTTCTCAGGCTTCTGGGCGATGTTCTACCAGCTGTTCGACCTGCTCCCGAACTTCATCGACCACTGGGTGGACTCGTCGGGCGTGTACCGGTCTGTGGCGGCGCCGCTGATGGCGCTGTTCGGCGGCTCGCCGCCGGAGGCGTGGGGAGGGATGGTCCCTCAGGAGTTCATGATCAACCTCAACGCCGGACTGATCATGCTGTTCGCCTTCGCGGCGGGCATGGTCACGTCCAAGCTGCGCTCGATGACCGCGATGATCGTCGGCATCGTGGTGAGTGCCGGCGGGATCGCCTTGTTGGCCACCCGGAGCGGCTGGCTGATCCTCGGGGCGATCGCGGTGTTCAGCGTGGGCGAGATGCTCGCGAGCCCCACCAAGATGCGGTACGTCGCCGGCATCGCGCCGCCCGGTAAGAAGGCGTTGTACCTGGGCTACGTCAACGCCACCACCGGCATCGGGTGGTCGTTGGGGAGCCTGATCGCCGGCACGATGTACGAGGAGCAGGGTGACCTGCAGGCCCTGGGCCGTCGCTACCTGGTGTCGGCCACGGAGATGGCGCCCGACGCCGCAGAGGCCCTGCCCAAGTCCGACGTGATCCCCACGCTCGCGGCACGGCTCCAGACCGATGTGCCGGGCGCGGTTCAGGTCTTGTGGGACACCTACGATCCGTGGTCGATCTGGCCCTACTTCGCGTTCATCGGCCTGGTGAGCATGGTCGGGCTGGTGCTGTTCGACGCGATCACCCGCCGGGATGCGTCCTGGGAAGCCGACGCCTTGGCCCTCGTGACCGGGGCGGTGTCGGGCCTGTGCTACGGCCCGACGGTCGGGATCGCCTTTGCGGTGGTGATCGCCGGGTGGCACCGGGTCGGCGCGCGGCTGGACCACGAGGTCGGGCGCCCGCTCGCGGCACGGCTCGACGCGAATCCGGTGCTTGGGGGTCTCGTCGGCACGGTGCTCACGGCCGCGCTGACCGCGTACATGCTGGTGCCGCCGGCCTGACCACGCGATCCCGCACCCCCATGCACGACGCCCCGGCGCACGAAGGATCCGTGGCCGGGGCGGGCGCGAAGGCGCGGGAGGGGACTCAGCCCTTCTTCTTCATCGGGGCGGGGGTGTCGTCCCCGGAGGCGAGGGCCTCGGGCGGCTTGATGTAGTCGGCCGGGATCTCGCCCGTCAGCGACTCCAGGAAGGCCTTGATCGCCGAGGTGTCCTCCGGCGACAAGGTCTTGCCGAGCTGGTGCTTGGCCATCAGCGCGATCGCGTCGTCCAGCGAGGCGATGGAGCCGTCGTGGAAGTAGGGGCCGGTCTTGGCGATGTTTCGCAGGCTGGGCACCTTGAACACGTGCTTGTCGGCCTCGTTGGCCGTGACCTCCATGCGCCCCACGTCGGCGGTCTCGTAGGCCTCCACCAGGCCGAGCTTCTGGTACATCGACCCGCCCAGGAACGGGCCCAGGTGGCAGGCGGTGCAGCCGGTCTGGACGAACACCTCAGCACCCTTGCGCGCCTCCGCCGACATCGTGGTGGGCTTGCCCTCCAGCCAGGCGTCGAAGGGCGACGGCGTGACCAGGTACGCCTCGAACGTGCCGATGGCATCGGCGATGTGGTCGTAGGTGATCGGGTCTGGGTCGTCGGGGTAGGCGGCGGCGAACATCGGGCCGTAGCCGGGGATGCTCTTGATGATCGCGACCGCGGTCGCCTCGTCGGGGATGGCCATCTCGACCGGGTTGAGGATCGGCCCCTTGGCCTGGTCCGCGAGGGTGGCCGCCCGGCCGTCCCAGAACTGCGCGACGTGCCCGAACGCGTAGTACGCGGTGGGGCTGTTGCGGGCGCCGAGATCCTCGAACGACCCCTTGGAGGTCGGCAGGTTGTCGACGCCGTAGTTGTCCAGCTGGTGGCAGGTGTTGCAGGACTGGTTCTGCCCCGCGCTCAGGCGATCCTCGTAGTACAGCTGGCGACCCAGGGTCACCTTGGCTGCGTCGTCCGCCGCGACCGCCTTGGCGGCGACGGGCTTGAACAGCGCCTTGACCGCAGGGGGGACCTCGGCGACCGCGGGCCCTTCGGCCTTGGCGGTGGGTGCCTCGGGTGTGGCGGTGGGCTCCGGAGTGGACTCCGACCCGCCACAGGCGAGCAGCGTGGCGAGCGCCAACGGGATGGATGCGAGACGGACGACGGGTGCTGACCCCAGGGTGCGCATGGGACCTCCTTCCTGGGTGCGGTTGTACACCATTTCGATCGTCCGTCGAGGGCGTCGCTGCACTTCGTGCGGTGTGTCCACGGGATGTCGACCGGCTCAGCCCCACGTTGCCGGCGTCGGGGCGGCGGAGCAAGGGGCAAGGCCCTGTCGGGAGGTTCGGCGTGATCGTCATGAAGTTCGGTGGGTCCTCGGTGGGCGACCCGGGCCGGATCCGGCATGTCGCGTCCCTGGTCGCAGCCCACGAGGGGCCCGCGGTGGTGGTCACGAGCGCGATGGGGGGAACCACCGACACCCTCCTCCAGGCCGGACGGGACGCGGAGGCGGGGCGCCTCGAGTCGGCCCTCGCGGCGGTCGAGGGCCTCAAGGCGCGCCACGACGCGGTGACGCCCGACCTCCCCACCCGGGCGAGCACGGCCCACCTGTTGGATGCGCTGCGGGATCTGCTGCGCGGGGTGGCGCTGCTGCGGGAGCAGACGCCCCGCTCGCGGGCCCTGCTGGCGAGCTTCGGAGAGCGGCTGGCAGCACCCTTGGTGGCGTGGGCCATCCGGGACGCAGGCCGTGCCTCGGAGGCCTGGGACGCCCGAGGCTTCGTGCGGACGGACGCGTCGTACGAGGAGGCGCTGGTCGAGGATCCCATCAGCCGGTCCGCCACCCGCGCCGCCCTGTTGCCGGCGGTCGAGGGCGGGTCTGTTCCGGTCGTCACCGGGTTCATCGGCTCCACCGCCGCAGGCCAGACGACCCTGCTCGGCCGCGGGGGCTCGGACTACTCTGCCGCCCTGCTGGGCGACTGGCTGGACGCCGAGGCCGTGTGGATCTGGACGGACGTCGACGGGATCCTGAGCGCAGACCCCCGGATCGTGCCGGACGCGCGGCCGCTCGAGCAGGTGGGCTGGCGGGAAGCGGCCGAGATGTCGTACTTCGGCGCCAAGGTGGTCCACCCCCGCACCATGCTGCCGTTGATGGGGCGCGGGACGCCGCTGGTGATCCGGTCCACCTTCCACCCGGATCGTCCCGGCACCACCATCGGCGATGGCGCGTCGCCGGCCCCCTTCGGGGTCAAGACGGTCACCGTCTCTCGGGGCATGGCGCTGGTGACGGTCGAGGGCCGGGGCCTCTCTGGACTGCGGGGCGCGGCCCGGCGCATCCTGGGTGCGGCGGAGGCGAGTGACGTCAACGTCGTGATGATCAGTCAGGCGTCCAGTGAGCAGGCGGTGTCCTTGGTGGTGGCGGCCTCGGCGGCGGAGCGCCTGGTGCAGGCCGTGTCGGCGTCGCTGGAGCTGGAGATCGAGCGGGGACTGGTCGAGCCGCCCCGGCTGGAGTCCGGGATCGCCGTGCTGAGCGCGGTGGGCGAAGGGATGGCCGGGGTGCCGGGGACCAGCGCGCGGCTGTTCGACGCGATGGGTCGGATGGGTGTCAACGTGCGCGCGATCGCGCAGGGCGCCTCGGAGCGGAGCATCTCGGCCGCCATCGGGGAGGGCGACGCGGTGCGGGCGGTCCGCGGGGTGCACGCGGCGTTCGGCCTCACCCGGTCGGTGGATCTCGTGTTGCTGGGCCACGGACGGGTCGCGCAGGCCTTGCTGCCGATGATCGAGGAGACGCGCGAGGAGCTGCGTCGCCGACGCCGCCTGGAGCTGCGGATCGTCGCGGTGGCGACCTCCCGTCGGTGCGTGGTGGACGCGGACGGGATCGAGCCCGCGTCGGTCGTGTCGCGGCTGGAGGAAGGGGAAGACCGTCCGGGGGACGGCGCCCTGTTGGACCGGGTGGAGGCGATTCGCCATGGTCCGGTCGTGCTCGTGGATCTCACGGCGGCCAACACCACGGCGCTGCACGAGGCCGCGCTGGATCGGGGCTTTCACGTGGCCACCGCGAACAAGGTGCCGCTCACCGCAGACCTGGCGTCCTACCGTCGGATGGCCGATGCGATCCGGCGCACGGGAGCCCGGTATGGCTACGAGACCACGTTCGGTGCAGGGCTCCCGCTGCTGCACGCGCTGCGGGAGCTGCTCACCACGGGGGACCGCATCGAGGCGATCGAGGGGGCGCTCAGCGGGACCCTCGGCTTCTTGGTGACCCGCCTCCAGGACGGGCTGTCTGTGGGGGACGCGGTGCGCGAGGCTGAAGCCGCCGGGTACACCGAGCCTGACCCCCGAGAGGACCTGTCTGGCCGCGACGTGGCCCGCAAGGCGCTGATCATCGGGCGTGCGGTCGGTCTGGCGCTGGAGCCCGCGGACGTGGTCTGTGAACCCCTGCTCGACGACCTGGACGACGGCCTGGAGGCGGCCATCGCGCGCCACGGCACAGCCCTCGAAGCGCGGGTGCGCGAGGCCGGGGAGCGCGGGCATGTGCTGCGGTACGTCGCGACGATCCGTCCGGACACGGTGTCGGTCGGACTCCGAGAGGTCCCTGCGGACGACCCCATCGGTCAGCTTCGCGGACCGGACAACCTGCTGGTGTTCCGCACGGCCCGGTACCGCGAGTACCCCCTCGTGGTGCGTGGACCGGGCGCCGGGGCGCAGGTCACGGCCGCGGGCGTGCTGGGGGATGTGATCCGGGCCGCGTCGGGCGACGGCTGATCAGGTCTCGCCGCCTGCGGTGAGGGCGGCCCGGGCGAGGAGGTCTCGGGCGGCGGCATGGGCGGCGTCGGTCACCTCCATCCCGCCGAGCATCCGGGCCAGCTCGTCCTGCCGTCCGCCGTCGTCGAGACGGGTGAGCAACGAGCTGGTGCGCTCGTCTCCTCGCACCTTGCGCACGTGCCAGTGGCTGGCGCCGTAGGCGGCGATCTGCGGCTGGTGGGTGATGCACAGCACCTGCTGGTGGCGTGCGATGTCGGCCAGCTTGCGACCGATCGCCTCGGCCACAGCCCCCCCCACGCCGGTGTCGACCTCGTCGAACACGTACAGCCCGCGCGGGGCCCGGGCGGCCAACACCTGCTTGATCGCCAACAGGCTGCGGGACAACTCGCCGCCGCTGGCGATCCGGTGCAGCGGACGGGGTGGCTCTCCCCGGTTGGGCGCGATCAGCAGCTCGGCGCGGTCGATGCCGTGGGGACCGAGGCGGGCGCCGTCGACCTCGGGATGCTCGGGCCGACGCTCCCGACGGGCCAGATCCACCTCGACCCGCGCATCCCCCATCCCGAGGTCGGCGAGCTGGGTGGTGATGTCGCGCCCGAGCGACGCGGCCGCCTCTCTGCGGGCAGCGGACAAGGTGCGGGCCGACGCGGCGGCGCGATCGTGGGCACGGTGACGGTCGGCCTCCAAGCGGTCCAGCTGGTCCTCCAGGGAGTCGAACGCCTCGAGCTCGGCGCGCAGGGCGTCGCGGTGGGCCAGGAGCCTCTCTGGGGTGCCGCCGAAGCGCCGGGTGAGCCGACGCAGGGCGCCCAGGCGCTCTTCCACGACGGCGAGCCGCCGAGGATCGTGGACGACGCCGCGGCCGTACCGACCGAGGTCTCGGCCAAGCTCCTCCACGGCGGTGCGAACCTCGTCGAGCCGGGCGACCAACTCGTCGAGCGCGGGATCGACGCCCGCGACGCCTTGCATCTGGCGCCCGACTCGGGCGAGGCGGGATCCGGCGGCGTCCTCCCCCGCATACAGCGCCTCCTCGGCCTGACCCGCCGCGGACCGAAGGCGATCGGCGTGGGCGAGCCGCCCGAGCTCGTCCTCCAGCGACTCTTCCTCCCCCTGGGTCGGATCGACCGCGTCGATCTCTTCGAGCTGCATCCGGACCAGCGCCTCGCGCTCGGTGCGGTCTCGGATCCGCGCCGCGAGCGCGTCGAGCGCGTCCTGGGCCTGCTTGAGGGTGGCCCACGACTCGGCCATCGACGAGGCCTCCTGGGCCACCTCGGCGAACGCGTCGAGAAAGCGCAGGTGGGACCCGGGATCGGCGAGCTGGTCGTGCTCGTGCTGGGAGCAGATGTCGATCACGCCGTGGACGAGGTCGGCCAGGGTACCCACCGGGACCAGCACGCCATTGACCCACGCCCGGCTGCGCCCCTCCGCCTTGACCACGCGGCGGATCACCAGCTCCTCTGCCGGCGCATCGAGCAACGCCTCGACCCGCTCGCGCAGGGCGGGGCTCTGGTCCAGATCGAACGCAGCCTGGACCTCGGCGCGGTCTGCACCCGACCGCACGACGTCGGCACGGGCCCTCGCGCCCAGGGCGAGCTGCAGCGCGCTGACCAGGATCGACTTTCCGGCGCCCGTCTCGCCCGTGATGATGTTGAGCCCGGGCGACGGCTCGAGCTCGAGCGCCTCGACGATGGCGAGATCGCGGACGGACAGCCAGGTCAGCACCGCATCCTCCGGTCGGTCCGCAGCACCCGTCGGACCGCGGGTGTGCTACCCCGCGTCCCGCCCGCCCGCGACCGAAGACGGGACGACGACGGGTGGGCTTCCCGCCTCGGCGGATGCTGCACCCCCCCTCCCCAGGAGCACGTCATGGAACGCCGGATCGAGGACCTCGAGGTCAAGCTCGCCTTTGTCGAGAAGCACGTCTCCGAGCTCGACGAGCTCGTGCGCGAGATGGCGGATGCCATCGTCACCCTGGGCCGCGAGCTGGCCCAGGTCCGAGCCCAGCTCGACGTCGCGTCCGAGACCGGGTCCCTCGGGGACGAGCGGCCGCCGCACCACTGATCCGGTCGTCCCGCCGAGGGGAGGGGACGGCGGCTAGAGCGTCAGTACTTGACGCTGCACCCGTACGGCTTGGTGGACGGCGTGGCGACGGGCTTGCCGTTGACCACCGCGGCGAGCGCTTGCGCGAAGTAGGGCGTGGGGGCGCCACCAGGCGCCTTGCCGAGTGGGGCGTCGTCGAGGCCGCCCGTGTAGCGAACGATCCCCTCCGCATCGATCACGACCATCTGCGGGGTGGTCTTGGCGCCGTAGGCGTGCCCGACCGTGCCGGCCGGATCCAGCAAGACCGCATGGTCGAGCGACCACTCGGTGCGGGCGGCCTGGTTGCGCTCGAGGCCATGGCCCTGCTTGCCCTCCGCGCCGGAGTTGATCGCCAACCACACCACGCCGTCCTTGGCGTTCCAGGTGTCGCCGAGGTCGGCCAGGGGGCCCTCTGCATCATGGGCGTACCGGACGAAGGGACAGTCCGGGTTGAACCACTCGAGGACCACGGTGCTTCCGCGTAGATCCTTGAGGTGGACCGAGGTCCCGTCGGTGGCGGACAGCGTGAAGTCGGGGGCGGCAGCACCGACGGTGGCGCCACGGGCGGCGGTCTCGGACGCCTGGGCAGGCGGTGTGGCGCCTCCTGGAACGCAAGCGCCGAGGGGGGCGGCGATCAGGATCGCACGGACGAAGGGGACGGCGTTCATGGGCTCTCCGGTCTGGTTCGAGTCCTACGATCGTCGGCCTCGGAACGGTCGTCCCTGTCTGTCACACCTGCTCGTCCCATCGTCCCGAACGCGAAACACGCCATCCACGCCGACGACGGAGGAACCAGCCGAAAAACCGCACGTGGTGGTCGCGTGCGGTGGTTGGTTCTGGTAATCTCCGGCCGGTGGATTCGGACATCCGTGTCGACGCCCCCAGGGGAGGTCCAGATGAACTTCAAGGTGAGTACCGCGCTTGCGCTGCTGATGACCGTGAGCAGCCCTGCCTACGCCGTGCCCGACTCGTGTGACGCTTACGGGCGCCTCTCGGGCGAGCAAGACATCCTGGCGGCGGACCTGTCCATCGCCGGGCTCGGCTCCCGCACCTACTCGGGTGTCGCGTCGGCGGCGGCTGATGTCGACGGCGACGGCATCGCCGACCTCCTCATCGGCGCCCCGGGGGCTGCGCTCAACGGGCGCGACTCCGGTGCGGTCTACATCTTCATCGGCCCGCTGGACCCGGATGGGCCGATCGACCTCGGTCAGGCCAACGTCGTGATCGCCGGTGGTGGGTTCGAGGAGAACTCGGGCGTGGCGATCTCCAGCGTGGGCGACCTCGACGGCGACGGCGCCGATGAGATCCTCATCGGCACGGAGTCCAACGGCTCGAGCGCCACGCCCCAGGGTGTGGCCTACCTCGTGTACGGCTCGGCGGACCTCGGTGGCGCCATCACGTCCGTGTCCCTCGCGTCCGCCTCTCCGTCGGTTCCGGTGGCCAAGTTTGTCGGTGAGACCAACGGGGACGGCTTCGGTCGGGCCGTCGCCCCGGCGGTCGACTTCAACCAGGATGGCCAGCTCGACGTCGTGATCGGCGCCCCGTCCTCCAACACGGGCGGCATCGACTACGGCGCTGCGTACGTGTGGCTCAGCCCGCCCTCCAGCGGCACCATCCCGGCCACCTCGGCCGACATCGTGTTCACCGGCAATGCGCCGGGCAGTGGCTTTGGGTCCTCGTTTGCTGCGGCGGACATCGACGGGGTCGGCGGCGTCACGCCCGACGACCTGTTCATCGGTGCGCCCACCTCGTCGGATCCCGAGTCCGATGTCGGGGAGGTCCTCGGCTTCGTCGGCAGCGCCACCCGCATGGCGGGCCAGACCCTCGATCGCGACGACGCGGACTACCGCGTGGTCGGCCGCCGCAAGCACCAGCTCGGCACCGCGATCACCAACGGCGGCGACGTCGACCTCGACGGCCTCGACGACATCTGGATCGGCGCCCCCTACGAGAACAGCGACTCCCGCGGCGCGGTGTACCTGATGCGCGCGTCCGATCTGCGTCCCGGTACCCTGATCGCCGAGTTCGACGCCTCCACCAAGCTGGTCGGTGTGTCCAACTCGCTCGCCGGCTTCCGGCTGTCGGGCGGTGGCGACCTCAACGCGGACGGCGCCCCCGACCTGGTGGTCGGTGCGTTCACCGCCCCGTCGTCCACCAACATCCGGGCCGGCCGCGCCTGGCTCGTCACCACCCCGGTCGGCACGCGCACGCGCCTCGATCAGTTCGAGTTCTCCGCCACCGGCGCCGAGTACCGCGACTTC
>JAUHWK010000656.1 GCA_030424555.1 bacterium
ATGACCACCCTGCCCACCCACGAGGTCACCAACCAGGTCCCGCCGCTCGTCGACTATGGCCTGGCCGACCAGGATCCCGCACTGCTCGACGGCGTGGTCCGAGAAGGCGCGGCGTGGGCCACGGATCGCATCAAGGGATTCGGACAAGCGCTCGGCACGGCGCGCACCCTTGAGGCGGGCCACCTCGCGAACGCCCACCCCCCGGAGTTCGTCCCATTCGACCGCTACGGCCACCGCGTCGACGAAGTCCGCTTTCATCCTGCGTACCACGAGATGTTTGCCCTGGGCGCCGGCCATGGGGTCCACAGCGTGGCCTGGACCACCGAGCCGCGCGGAGGACACGTTGCCCACGCCGCCCTCGAGTACCAGCTCGCCCAGGTCGAGGCGGGCGTGTGCTGTCCGCTCACCATGACCTACGCCGCCGTCCCCGCCCTGCGAAACGACGACGCCATCGCCGCCGAGTGGCTGCCGCGCATCCTGGTCGAGGACTACGACCCGCGAATGGTCCCCGCCGAGGGCAAGCGCGCCGTCACCTTGGGCATGGCGATGACCGAGAAGCAGGGCGGCAGCGACGTGCGCGCCAACACCACCCGCGCCGTCCCGTCTCCCGACGACGGCGGCTGGCGGCTCACCGGGCACAAGTGGTTCTGCTCGGCCCCGATGTCCGACGCCTTCCTCACCCTCGCCCACACCGACAAGGGCCTCACCTGCTTCCTCGTCCCCCGCTGGCTGCCCGACGGCACCCGCAACAACTTCTTCGTGCAGCGGCTCAAGGACAAGCTCGGCAACAAGTCCAACGCGTCCAGCGAGATCGAGTACCTCGACACCTGGGCCCAGCGCCTCGGCGAGGAGGGACGGGGTGTGGCCACCATCGTCGAGATGGTCCACCACACCCGCCTGGACTGCACGATCGCCGCGGCAGGGCTCGGCCGCCGGGCCTTGGTCGAGGCGATCCACCACGCGTGTCACCGCAAGGCGTTCGGCCACCGCCTCATCGAACAGCCCCTCATGCGCAACGTGCTCGCCGATCTCGCTGTCGAGGTCGAAGCCGACCTGCTGATCGCGCTGCGGGTCGCCCGCGCCTACGACGACGCGCCCGGCTCCGAGCAGGCCGGGTTGCTCGCCCGCATCGGGGTCGCGGTCGCGAAGTACTGGACCAACAAGCGCTGCCCGATGCTCGTCGGCGAGGCGATGGAGTGCCTCGGAGGCGCCGGGTACGTCGAGGAGGGCCCGCTCCCGCGCTTGTTCCGCGAGGCGCCCCTCAACGGCATCTGGGAAGGCTCCGGCAACGTGATCTGCCTGGACGTCCTGCGGGCAGGCAGCCGCGAGCCCGGCACCGTCGCCGCCCTCACCGCCGAGCTGTCCACGTACAAGGGCCTCGACCCCCGCCTCGATCGCGCGATCGACCGCGCCTTCACCGAGCTCGCCGACCCCGAGCAGGTCCAGTGGCGGGCGCGTCGTCTGGTCGAGTCGATCGCCCTTGCCTGGCAGGGCGGCCTGCTCCTTCAGCACGCCCCCACCGAGACCGCGGAAGCCTTCCTCGCCACCCGCCTCGGCGGCCAGGGCGGCCTCGCGTTCGGCACCTTGCCCCGAGGCATCGACACCACCCCCATCCTGCGCCGCGCGTGGCCGGCCGTCGACGCCTGAGCAGTCTGACTTGTCCCGTCCGGCCACGGCCCCAGACGTCGCGTGACCGCAGCGTTCTCCCTCCACGATCGGAGAGTCCGCACGGGTACCGGCTGTTCGATCTCGTGCGCTATACCCGACGGATATTTCGTGATTCCCGATGGCGGCGTTGGAAGCGCTCTCCGGCCATCTCGGTCGAGCTCGACCCGCGGATGATGTGCTTGATCACCGGCACCGCGCTGGGGCTCATCGACAGCTCGTAGATCCCGAGGCCGACCAGGA
>JAUHWK010000117.1 GCA_030424555.1 bacterium
GGGGGGCGCGTGGACGATCTCGATCCGCGGATCCCGCAGCCCGATCGTCGTGCGCGGAAGGTCGCTGCCTTCGAACACCGCCTCCAGCGAGTCTCCTCGGGGGTTCTCCGGCATCTCCACCCACAGGACGATGCGCTCGGTGCCGACCTCCTGCAGCGCGCGCGTGGGACCTCGAAGCGTGATCGCCACGGTCTCCTGCCCCTCGGCCGGACGCCACCCCACCTCGTGGTTCCACAGCCGGACCGGCACGTCGGCCAGGGTGATCTCGCTGAGCAGGTTGATCACCTCGACCTGGGCGCTTCCCTGCCACTCGCCCACGACGGTGATCCCGCGCGGGAGGTCGAGCAAGGCGGGCACCGTGCGGGTCTCGGTCCAGCCGGTGACGTCGATCGGCATCGTGTTCACGACGTCGATCTCGCTGACCAGCTCGCGCGCGCCACGGATCTTGGCGACGTCGGGCTGCACGACCGCGGACTGGATCGCATGACCCCGCGCGGGCTCACCCACCCATGACCCGTCCACCCGCACGTTGCGCAAGACCTCTTCGTCCAGCCGAACCGTGAGGGTCTCTGGGCGATACCGGCCGACCTCCACGGCCGGAGGCAGCCCCGACACCTCGTAGCCGTCCAGGTGGACATCGAGCGTGCCCGGGCCCTCGCTCGTGAGGTCGACCAACACCTGGGGACGGTCGCGCTGGGCCCGCCGCACCGCCGCCCGCGAGCCCCGCACCTCGAGCGCGGCGCTGGTGGGCAGCGAGGTGACGCTGACGAGCTTGTCGGGGAGGCGCCACGCCAGCGCCACCCGCACGCTCGCCGTGTCGACCTCCTGGCTCTGGACCCAGAACCACGCCGCCACCGCCAGCAGCGCACTGGCCGCCTTGGTGCCCGGGTTGCGGGCCATGCGCGTGAGCATCGACTCAGCCATCCGCACCGTCCCGGGCCGTGGCGCCCTCGTCGTCGGACCGGTCCGACTCGGCCACGGCGTCCTCGGCGGTGGCGCGCAGCAGCGCCTGCATCCGCTGGCGAAGCTCGTTGGGATCCGCCACCGGCGTGACCTTGCCGTCGGCCACGACCGCGACGGTGCCCCGCTCCTCCGACACGATCACGCACACCGAATCCGTGACCTCGGTGATCCCGACCGCGGCCCGGTGGCGCGTGCCGTACACCTTGGGAAGATCGCGGGCCATCGACAGCGGCAAGAACACGCCCGCGCGGTCGATCCGGCCGCTCTCCAACACGACCGCCCCGTCGTGGACCGGACTGCTCGGGTGGAACAGCGCCTGGAGCAGCTCGTTGCTGACCACCGCGTCCAGCAGCTGACCCGACTCCGCGTACCCCGACAGCGAGGCCTGACGCTCGATGGTGATCAGCGCGCCGATGCGCCGCCCGGCCAGGGTGAAGGTCGCCTTGACGATCTCCTCGATCATCGCGACGTCCTCGACCTCGTTGCGGGCCCGGCCCGCGAACACCGTGCCACCCGCCTGCGCCAGCACCCGCCGGATGTCCTCCTGAAACAGGATCAGCAAGGCGAGGACGGCGTACACGAACAAGCTGTCGAGCACCCAGTGCAGGGTGCTCAGCCCAACGGCCGCGCTGAACAAGTACACCCCGGCGAGCAGCAGGATGCCGACCAGGCTCTGGAAGGCCCGCGTGCCGCGCAGCACCCCCAGCACCAGGTAGATCGCCACCGCCAGCAGCACGACGTCCACCACGTCGATCCACGACGCGGTGCCGAGGGGACCGTCGCTCCACCACCGATTCAGTTCATCCACGTCCGCACGCCAAGAAGACCTGCAGCGCCTGTATCGTGGGTCCGACGTCGTGCACCCGCACCGCGTCGGCACCCGCCGCACACGCGGCACACGCCGCCCCCAGCGACCCCGCGATCCGCTCGGACGGCGTGTCGATCCCGGTGATCGCACCGATGAACCGCTTGCGGCTCGCGCCGATCATCACTGGAATCCCTGCTGGCGCCAGCGACCGGGCGGCCGCGATCAGCCGTGGGTTGTCCTCCCAGGCCTTGCCGAACCCCACGCCCGGGTCGACCATCAGCCGATCCCGCGACACGCCTGCCGCCTCGGCCGCCGCCACCCGCGCCGCGAGTCCTGCCGCCACCTCCGCGAGCAGATCGCCGTACTCGGTGACGTGCTGCATCGTCTCGGGCGTGCCCCGCATGTGCATCAGGATCCAGCCCACCCCTGTGGACGCGACCACCCCGGCCATGGCGGGATCGTCGCCCGCCGACACGTCGTTGACCAGGGCGGCACCCGCAGCGATCGCCGCCCGCGCGACCGTCGCCCGGCGGGTGTCGACCGAGACCACCACCCGCGGAATCGCCGACATCAGCCCCTCGATCACGGGCACGACGCGCGCCGCCTCGACCTCGGGGGGGACGGGATCGGCGCCAGGACGGGTGCTCTCCCCGCCCACATCCAGGACGTCCGCCCCCTCGCGCCACAGGCGCACCCCGTGGGCCACCGCCGCCTCGGTGTGGGCGTGCTCGCCCCCATCGCTGAACGAATCGGGCGTGACGTTGACGATGCCGAACACCAGGGGCCCGTCGGGGCCCAGGCTGCGGGCATGCGGCCACCCGGACGCGTGGGAGTCCGGGACGGCGCTCATGTCTCGGCAACCCCCATCCACCCCAGCCCGGCCGGCAGGGACGGACCGGAGTCGGCCACGAGCTGGGCGAACTCCTCGTGGTCGAGCGTCTCGCGCTCGATCAGGCTCTGGGCGACCTGGTGCAGGACGTGGATGTTGTGGGTGAGGAGCTCACGCGCCGACTCGTACGCCCGCTCCAGGATCGACTTGACCTCGTCGTCGATGCGCTGGGCGGTGGTCTCGCTGTAGTTGTGGCCCTTGCTGAACGACCGACCGAGGAAGGGCTCGTCGTCGGTGTCGCCCCAGTTGACCGGCCCCAGGGCGTCGGACATGCCGAGTTCGCAGACCATGTGGCGGGCCATGCGCGTGGCCTTGAGGAGGTCGTTGCTGGCCCCCCCGGTGACCGCGTTGAGCGCGACCTCTTCCGCCGCCCGGCCGCCCATGATCATGCTCAGGCGCTTGTACATGTCCTCGCGCGTCATGCTCAGGCGGTCCTCGCTGGGGAGGGTCCAGGTGACGCCCAGGGCGCGGCCGCGGGGCACGATCGTGATCTTGTGGACCGGGTCGTGTCCGGGCAGCAGGTGGGCCACGATCGCGTGGCCGGCCTCGTGGTAGGCCGTGTTGCGGCGCTCTTCCTCGGGCATGACCAGGCTGCGGCGCTCGGGGCCCATCACGATCTTCTCGCGGGCCATCACGAGGTCGTCCTGGTCGACCTGCTTCTTGTCGTTCCGCGCCGCGAGCAGGGCGGCCTCGTTGCACAGGTTCTCGAGATCCGCGCCCGAGAAGCCAGGCGTGCCCTTGGCGATCACGTCCAGGTCGACGTCGTCGCCGAGCGGGATCCGGCGGGT
Organism: bacterium; assembly: GCA_030424555.1. GTDB lineage: Bacteria > Myxococcota_A > UBA796 > UBA796 > JAUHWK01. The sequence continues at coordinate 3,449 of JAUHWK010000117.1, forward strand.
GTGGATCTCAAGGATGCGCTGGCGGCCCTTGACATCGGGGTTGGGGACGACGATGCGCCGGTCGAACCGACCCGGGCGCAGCAAGGCGGGGTCGAGCACGTCGGGCCGGTTGGTGGCGGCGATGATGATCACGCCCTCGGTGCCCTCGAACCCGTCCATCTCGACCAGGAGCTGGTTGAGGGTCTGCTCGCGCTCGTCGTGGCCCCCGCCGAGGCCCGCGCCACGCTGGCGGCCGACCGCGTCGATCTCATCGATGAAGATGATGCACGGCGCCTGCTTCTTGCCCTGCTCGAAGAGGTCGCGCACCCGGCTGGCACCCACGCCGACGAACATCTCGACGAAGTCCGAGCCCGAGATGCTGAAGAACGGCACGCCCGCCTCGCCCGCGACCGCGCGCGCAAGCAGGGTCTTGCCGGTGCCCGGAGGCCCCATCAGCAGCACGCCCTTGGGGATGCGTCCGCCGAGCCGCGTGAACTTGCGGGGGTCCTTGAGGAAGTCGATGATCTCCTCGCACTCCTCCTTGACCTCGTCGATGCCGGCCACGTCCTCGAACGTGACCCGCCGCGCGCCCTCGGTCTGGAGCTTGGCCTTGGACTTTCCAAAGCTCATCGCCCGGCCGTTCGCCCCCTGCAGGTTGCGCAAGAACCACACGCCCAGCGCGATCATCGCCAGGACGGGGACCACCGAGAACACGATGTACCAGAACATCGTCGCGTCCTGGACGGTCTCGAACCGCCGCGGGACATCCTGGGTGTCGAGCAGGGTGAGCATCGCCTCCTGGTCGCGGGGCGCGGTGGTGGTGCGCTGCTCGTTGGCCTGCGTCGTGTACCGGACGTTCTGGCCCTCGACGACGACTTCCTTGACCTCGCCCTCGCGGACGTCTTCGAGGAACTCGCTGTACGCGACGTCGACCCCCGCATCCCGGGTCTCGCTGACGGCGACGACCAACACGACCATCAGGAGCACGATCCCGAACAGGACGATGTTGGTGCGGTTGTTGCGGTTCATTCAGTCTCCCGTGGGGGGACGGCGTGGAGCCCTGGTCCTATCCCTGCCCTGACGTGGACGCGATCGCGCTGTCAGGGACGGCGTCCTGCACCATACGCACCCGTTCGCCATCGACCACCACTTGCGACCCTTCGGGAAGGCGAACCACCCCGCGACCGCGGCGTGCCGCGTGGATCAGGGCGTCCAGGTGACGGCTCTCCGCCTTGGGAATGCGCCGACGGATCGCCCGCCGCACGATCGGCGCGGGGGCATCCGCGACCCAGCTCGTCGGCCAGCCATCGTCGTGAAACGGCTCCAGCTGGCGGCTCATCTGCTCCAGGTAGGCGTCGTCCTCGGCGGCGTGGGCTGCCCCCCGGGCCAAGGCCGCCCGACACCCGGGGCGCAGGTCCTCCAGCAGCGGCATCACCTCCCACCGGACGCGGTTGCGCAGGAAGCGCCGATCCGCGTTCGTGGGATCGTCGCACCACGTCAGGCCACGGAAGCTCGCGTACGTGCGCAACATCGCCCGGCTCACGTCCAGCAGGGGCCGCGCGTACCGATCCCGCCGCCACGCCATGCCGGCGATCGCCCGGGTTCCGCCACCGCGCATCAGCCCGAGGAGCGTGGTCTCCGCTTGATCGTCGCGGTGGTGGGCCAGTGCGATCACCTCGACGTCCAAGGCCGCGAGCGCCGCGTACCGGGCCGATCGGCAGGTCGCCTCCGAGGCGTCCTCGCCCAGGTCGAGCGCGACCACGTGCACGGGCAGGCCGTGGTGCTCAGCCCGCGCCACCACCCACGCCACGTCGTCCGCGCTGCCCGGTCGGGTCCCATGGTCGACCGTCACGACGGACAACACGCCACGGTGGACCCCCTGGCTGCGCACCAGCAGGTCGAGGAGGACCGCGCTGTCGGCCCCGCCGCTCACCGCGACCGCCACCCGGTCTCCCGCCGACCACAGGCGTCGGGCGACGACGGTCTCCGCCACGCGGCGGTGGAGTCCCTCGGTCGTCACGGCTGGCCCCCGGCACTCACGATGCGCAGCGCCCGGGGATCGTCGGGGAGCTCGACGTCCACCAGGGCACGCACCCGGTGCGCGTGCCCGCACCGGGCGCACCGGTATCGCAGCACGGTCGTCCCGCCCCGGATCTCCAAGCCCACCGGGTGCATCACGCCGCCGCACCCCGCCGCCCGATCCCCGGGGACGACGTCCAGGTGGATGCTGCGCAGGCACCACGGGCAGTGGTCGCGGGCGGTGCGGCCCGCCGGAGGGACGGCGCGTCCGCAGTGCTGACAGGTGAACGACTCGTCGCGGGCGGTCGGGGTGGTGCGTCCCACCGCCTCCTCCATCGCCCCCCGGGCCCGCCGCAGCAGCCGGCGAGCAGGCCACCCGATCGCGTCCTCCGGCAGGTCTGCGCCCCGTCGACACCCCTCGCGCCACACCGCCTGGCGCAGCGCCTCCCCGTCTGGACCGTCCAGTGCGGGCGCGAGCCGCTTGATCGCGCCGCGGGTGGTCGCCGCCTCCAGCAGCGCGCGCGCCGCCGCCGTCGAGGCGTCCGTCATCGCGACACCACCGTGACCGACACCACCCGGTCGGAGGGCGTGAGACGCCGGGCGACGTCCAGGCCTGCCGTGACCTGCCCCAGGTGGGTGTACCGGCCCCGCAGGTGGGGGGCGTCGGCGAGGACGACGAACCACTGGCTGCTCGCCGTGTCGTGGCCCGCCCGCGCCATGCCCACCGACCCGGCGACGAACGGCGCGTCCGACAGCTCATCGGGCAGCAAGAACCCGGCATGCCCCAGGCCGTCGCCCCGCGGGTCGCCGGTCTGCGCGACGAACCCTGGCACGACCCGGTGCCAGGCCCGGTCGTCGAGCGCCCCTTCGGTTGCCAGGCGCCGCATCGCCGCCACCCCGATCGGCGCACCCGCCGGATCCAGGGCGATCCTCAGCACCCCTTGGGTGGTCTGGACCTCCAGGGCGACCGGCCCGTCCTCGGGCTGCGGCGTCACCGCGGGCGCGACCGGACGGAACGGGTGCTGCGCCTGCTCCTCCGCGGGCAATGCCTGAAACGCCGCGCGGCGCACCCCCCATGGCCCCGAGGCCGCCACCGCTCGGAGGAAGGCGGTGGCGTCTGCGTGGTCTTCGCACTGGGCCGCGAGCCGGGTCCATGCCAGCAACACGGCGACGTCGTCTTCCTGCGCCGCCGCGGGCCCGATCGCCCCACAGCCGGCGCCGAGGGCGGCGAGGTGGTCGAGGGCCAGCTCCCGGACCGCCGGGTCCGCCATGCCCAGCCACGCCACGACCCCGTCCGTGTCCGGCATTCCCGCGAGCCACGCCCGGGCTGCGCGGGTCCGCTCCGCGGGCGATGCCCCCGACCGGGCCGTGGCCTCGAGGTCCCCCTGCACGGGCGCGGTGTCGGGGGCCGCGAGCATCCGGACCCAGGGGTCGGCGTGTGCGGCCAGATCCCGACCCAGCGAGGGCAAGGCGGCCCGGACCGCCTCGTCCTGCATCCACAGCGCGCGCTCCTGGCGGGAGCCGTGGTCCAGCACCTCCCGTCCCCAGGCCGCGCGCTGGCGATCGTCCGCGAGGTTCCACGCCACCCGGAGCAACCACGCCCGCACCGTGTCGCGTGGGGAGCCGCGCCGCAGCCGATCCAGCCGATCGGCCCGCCCTGGTCCGCCGGGCACCGGTCCGGAGCGGTACAGCGCGTGCGCCGCGCATCCGCGCACGGGACCCCGCAGCGGACCCGCCGCATCCAACGCAGCCCACAGCGCGTCCTGGCCTTCGGAGACGTCCACGCCACGAATCGCCAGCGCCGCCAGGCCATCGGCGGCCGAGCACGCCTCGGGCACCGCGGCGCCGAGTGCCCGCGCCAGCCCCGCCACGTCCGACCGGTCGCCGACCGCACCCAGCGCCCGCCAGCCCGCGGTCCGCACCCCGACGTCGACCTCCTGGGCCAGGGCCTCGCGCAGCGGGATCTCCCCACCCTCGATCCGCCCGAGCGCCGTGAGCGCCGCGGCCCGCACCGAGGGATCGTCCAACCGTGCCAGCAACGTCAGCCGCTCCAGCGCAGCCGGGTCCCGGGCCTCCCCGAGCGCCTGGGCGACCGCGGGCAGCACGCCCGCATCGTACGGACCGGCCAGCAAGGTGGCGACGTCGCGGGCGGCCCGCGCCTGCGCGACCGCGGCGGCGTCCAAGCCCTCGCCAGCCGAGGCCTGCCCCGCGGCCAGCCCGAGGCCCAGCGCCACCGACCACCACCACGCCATGCACCGACCTCCATCCTCGCCCCGGATAATGCGCGGCGGGCGGGGAGGAGCACGGCGGTCGTGCTACGCACCCGGCGTTCGGAGGTGCCTGTGTCCTCGCTCCCCCTCCGCGGGTCCGTCCCGCGCCGCCCCCGCTGGATGGCCTTCGTCGCCAGTGCCCTCGCCGCCTGGCTCCTCGCCTGCTCGGGTCTGGTGGATCTCGAGCAGCTGGAGGCCGCCCTCACCCCCGAGCCCCCCCCGGCCCCCGCGTGGGTGGGCGTGTGGGAGGGCCCGGGGCACATGCTGTGGATCGCCGACGACGGCACCGTGCAGGTCTCCATCTCCGACGGCGGCACCCGCAAGAACCTCACGGCCCCGGCCCGGTCCTGGGAGGGCGGCATCACGATCGGGATCGGCCCCGTCACCCAGACGTGGGACGTTCAGGAGCCGCCGCACGAGGTCGACGGGGAGTGGCGCATGGTGTTCGATGGCGCCGTGCTCGTCCGCAAGGGGCCGCCGCCGCCCGGGTTCGGCATGTCCCACCAGGGGCTCGACGCCAACCCGAACATCCTCCCGCCGATGCCCGCCGACACGCCTGCACCCGCGGCCGAGGTGCCCGCGGAGGCCGCAGCCGACTCCGACGGCTCAGTGGCGGACTGACAGCGCCGACGCCACCTGGGCCGGCAGCCCCGGCCCCGCGTAGATCACGCCGGTGTACAGCTGGACCAGGTCGGCACCGAGATCGATCCGGCGCGTCGCCTCGTCCGGGTCCATGATGCCGCCCACGCTGATCAGCGGCACCCCGTCGCCGAGCCGCGCCCGGATCCGGCCGACCATCTCGCGGGACCGCACGGTGAGCGGCGCGCCCGACAAGCCCCCCGCCTCTCCGGCCTGGGGATCGCCCGCGATCGCGTCGCGATCGATCGTCGTGTTGGTGGCGATCACGCCATCCACCCCGGTCTCGTCCACCGCGCCCAGGGCGTCGTCGAGGTCGGCATCGTCCAGATCGGGCGCCAGCTTGACGAACACGGGGAGCGGACCGGGTGTGCCGTCGCGCACTGCATCGCGCGCTTCCACGACCGCGGAGAGCAAGGCCCGCAGCGCATCGCCCGCCTGCAGGGCGCGCAGCTCGGGCGTGTTGGGGCTGGACACGTTGACCGTGAAGTAGTCGGCGACGTCAGCGAACCGGTCGACCAGGGCGACGTAGTCGCGGGCTGCCTCGGCGTTGGGCGTGGCCTTGTTGCGGCCGAGGTTGACGCCCAGCACCGTCCCAAACGGACGGTCGCGCGACAGCCGCCGGTGGACGGCCTCCGCCCCCTCGCTGGGGAACCCGAGCCGGGTGATCACCGCCCGGTGGTCCGGCAACCGGAACACCCGCGGGGTGGGGTTGCCCGGCTGCGGCTGCGGCGTGATCGTGCCGACCTCGACGTGGCCGAACCCCAGCGCCGCAAAGGCCTTCCACGCCACGGCGTTCTTGTCGTACCCGGCGGCCAACCCGACGCGGTTGGAGAAGGTCAGCCCCGCCACCTCGACCGGGGTGTGGGCCGCCTCCCCCACGTAGCGCCGGTGCAGCAAGCGCAGCCCCATCGGGACCGACTGGGCGGTGCTCAGCAGCTTGAGGGCCAGATCGTGGGACGGCTCGGACTCGAGTCCGAACAGCAGGTTCACCATCATCGCGTCGAGATCCACGCCTGCTCCTACGCCGTCTTCGGGGCCGTCTGGGCGAGGAAGGCTCGGACCTCGGCGTCCTGCGCCGCATCGATCTTGCCATCGCGACGCCACACGTCCAGCAGCTCGGTCATCGTGTACACACTGTGCATCACCAGCCCGGCCTCGTGCATCGCCTCGGTGGCGCCGCTCTGCCGGTCGATCAGCACGACGACGTCCTTCACCGACAGCCCGACGCCTTGCAGGCGCTCCACCGCCTCGAGCTTGGACCCGCCGGTGGTGGCCAGGTCGTCCAGGACCACCGCGGTCTGGCCTGGCTCGAACACGCCCTCGACCAGCTTCTTGGTGCCGTAGTCCTTGGCCTCCTTGCGCGGGAAGACCATCGGGTCGCCCGTCTGAAGGCAG
>JAUHWK010000657.1 GCA_030424555.1 bacterium
GTCCTTGTCGGAGGTCACCAGGTAGATCTCGAGGTCGTCCTCGGGAAAGCGCTTGGCGAACGTGCCGAGGACGTCATCCGCCTCGTACCCCTCCAGGCTGATCGCCCGGTACCCGAACGCCTCGACAAGCTCCGGCAGGAAGGGCCACTGCTGGCGGAGATCCTCGGGCATCGACGGCCGGTGGCCCTTGTAGTCGGCGAACAGGTCCTCTCGGAAGTTCTTGCCGGTGTCGAAGCTGACCACGACGTGATCGGGCTGCCAGGTCCGCATCATCTTCTGGAACAGCAGGGTGAATCCGTACAGCACGCGGGTGGGGAACCCGTCGGCCGTGTGCCGCGGAGGGAGCGCGAACTGCACCCGGAACGCGTGGTTGCTGCCATCGATCAGGAACAGACGCCGCGGCATGAAGCCTCCGCTGGGATGGCCGGCGCGTAACGCACGGCCCGGACCGGTGGAGTCCCCCTGTCCGCAGGCTGCCGCCCCGTCGGTGCGTCGTCCGCCCCCGCACGACGCGCTAGGCTGTGGTGGTGTGTGGAGGGCGGGTGCCTCACCCCCAGAACCCATCGTCGCTGTCCCCCTGGACGGTGCTCGGCGCATCCCTTGCCGGAGGGATCGTCGGGGCCCTGGGCCTTGGTTGGATCCGTGCACGGCGCCCCCTGTCCGCCGCCGAGACCCGCCGCGCGGTCGAGCGCCTGTCGTGGCTGCTCACCCAGACCGACGGCACCACCACCGATGTCCTCGGCGACCTGGCGGCCGTGTTCGCAGACGACGATGGCCGCGCCCTGGCCCTGCCGATCGGGCCCCACACCGTCGGCCCCCTCCAGCGGCTCGCCCCCCGTCACGGAGGATGGGTCGCGCCGGGGCCGGTCCTCCGGATCCGCAGCCGCCGGGATCTCGCGGCCCTGCTGGCCGAGCCGTCCCTGGTCACCGATCCCGCCGGACGCGCCTTGCTCCGGGACGTGATCACCCGCCGCCCCCAGCCCGCGGGTCCCCTCGCCCCGATCACGGTCGCAGCGCTCTCCACGGCCGTCGCCCTGGCGGTCGTCGCCTTCGCTCAGATCCTCACTGCACGCCGAACGCGGTGAGATCGCCCGTACACCGTGGAGCGACCAACGCCCGGGCCTTCCACGCCTGGCCCGTGCGCTGAACGACCCAACCCGACCTCAGCCCAGGACCTGAGGCGCGGCCACGGCTGCACCCCGTCGACGCCATCGGACGCGTGCGCTACCGGGCCCCTCCGCCGGGAGGCCACGATGTCCTACGATGCCCTGTTCAACCCGACCGAAGAGCACCGCGCCCTGCGCGACATGGTCGCCGAGTTCACCCGCAACGAGGTGGAGCCGCGCGCGGCCGCCTCGGACGAGCGGGGCACCCTCGACCTCGAGCTGTTCGCGATGGCGGGCGAGCTCGGCCTGTTCGGGCTGACCGTGCCCGAGGAGCACGGCGGGGTGGGGATGGACGCGGTCGCCGTCTGCATCGTGCCCGAGGAGCTGTCCAAGTCCGATCCTGGCTTTGCGTTGGCGTACCTCACGCACACGCTGCTGTTCGTGAACAACCTCCTGCACGGCAGCAACGACGCCCAGAAGGCCAAGTACCTGACCCGCGCCCTCACCGGCGAGTGGATCGGTGGCATGGGCATGACCGAGCCCGGCGCCGGCACCGATGTCCTCGGGATGGCCACCACCGCGGTCCCCGACGGCGACGACTGGATCCTCAACGGCTCCAAGACCTACATCACCAACGGCTGCGAGGGACACTGCTTCCTGGTGTACGCCAAGGTCGAGGGCCGGATCACGCAGTTCATCGTCGACCGGGACTGCCCCGGCTTCTCGTCCTCGAACCACATCGACAAGCTCGGGATGCGTGGGTCGACCATGGCCGAGCTCAGCTTCGACCA
>JAUHWK010000118.1 GCA_030424555.1 bacterium
CGCGCGTCGGCCGGGGGTGTTGTTGGCCACGTGGGTCGTGCTCGCGTCCGTGCCCACCGCGGCGATCGGGCTGTTGCTGGAGGACACGTTCGAGGCCTTGTTCGGGGATCCGGCATCGGTGGCGTTCGCCTTCCTCGTGACCGCGACCCTGCTGTGGATCACCCCGCGGGAGGAGGACGGACCGATCGATCTCGCGGACGTCGGCTGGGCCCGCGCGCTGGCGTTGGGGGTGGCCCAAGGCCTCGCGATCACCCCGGGGATCAGCCGGTCCGGCACCACCATCGCGGTCGCCCTGCTGATGGGGCTTCGCCGTGAGGTGGCGATCAAGCTGTCTTTCTTGATGAGCGTCCCCGCGATCCTGGGGGCGGTCGTGCTCAAGCTCGACGAGGTCGAGCCAGGGGCCCTCGATCCGGTCGGCGTGGGCCTCGGCGCGGTGGCCGCGGCGATCACCGGGTACGCGGCGCTGGCGTGGCTGGTGGCGATCGTCCAGCGTGGCGGCCTGCGGCGCTTCTCGTACTACCTGGGCTTCGCGTCGGTGGCGGCGCTGGCGGTCGCAGCCTTCGCGTGATGGGGCGCCTCTGCCTGCGGCGAATCCCGGGGGATCTCGCCGGATGCACGCATGGCACGACCGTGGCCCATGGCACGGGGCGGCATGGACCCGCTGGCGGCGGCCCTCGCGAGGCGCAGCGCGGGTGTTGACCGCCCCGGGCTGTGGGTTAGTCCGCGCGGACACAGGGGTATAGCTCAGCTGGTAGAGCAGCGGATTCCAAATCCGCAGGTCCCGGGTTCAAGTCCTGGTGCCCCTGCCACCTCCCCCCCGCCGGACCGATCGCGCCGGCTCCCCAGACGGGGAGCCACCCTGCCACCGGGGCTCACCCCAGGCAGCGCGCGGGTCCGGGGGGGCGGAGCGCGGCGTGGGGCATTGAGTGGATGCGGCGCGCCCGCTCGGCAGAAGTCCAGGATCGGATCCAGGATCGGGCGTGTGGCGTGCTATGCGCTGCCTGTCGGGACCGCGCCCGACCCGCCCGGAGACCGGCATGCACGACGCCGCCCAGCTGACCCTGTTGGAGCCTGCTCCCGCGCCCCCGATGGCGTGGCGGCTGGAGGGCCGTGCGTGTACGCGGTGCGACGAGGGCCGGATGGTGATGGCGCGGGCGTCGGATCCGTGCGTGTGCGTCGAGTCGGTCTGCCTGTGCCTCGCCGAGGGCTACGCGGTGTGCGACGCCTGCGGGACGCTGGCCCAGGTCTGGCCGCGCGACATGGTGCAGGCCCCTCGCTGACCGCCTGAGGGGTGGCCGAGGCGCGGCGCGCTGTCGGGCGGACAACGCGTGGCTGTGCGCGATCGTACCGGGTCCCATGCCGCGGACCTGGAGCTGGACGCTGCGACGAGAAGGGATCCCCGGCCACTGGTGGTTGGTGGTCGAGGGCACCTGCGTGGTGTGGTGCGAGGGCCCGTTCCTCAGCGGCGAGGCGTGGGAAGACGCCGTGGGCGCCCTGCTCCGGCGGTGGCGCGACCGGGCGGGTGCGTACGGCGGCACCGCGTGGCGGGCGGATGGCTCGACGCTGTCCGTGCGGCTGCCTGGCGATCGGGCGCCCCGGGGTGGGCGGCAGGGGGCCGGACCTCCGTGTGCGCGGGTCGGAGAATCGACACCGGGTGTCGGCAACTGCGGTTCAGGACATTGAACCGGTTGTTCGATCCTGTGTGACCCGGTTGGCACGGGCTTGGATCGCCGTGAATGCTTGACCCTTGGATCGTGGTTCGCTAGCGTGGACGATCTCACGGAGGCGTCGATGGCGGGCCGATCATCGGGGGGGCGGCACGACCTGCACCTTCACACGGTGCGGTCGGACGGCCGGCTCGAGCCGGAGGAGCTCCTGGTCCGCTGCGCGCGGGCGGGCCTCGACGTCATCGCGATGACCGACCACGACCTCGCCTCTCCCCTCGCGGCCGGGGAGTACGTGATCCACGACCACGCGATCCGGCTGCTGGGCGGCGCGGAGGTCAGCGGGGTCCACGCGGGGCAGGAGTTCCACCTGCTGGTGTACTTCCCGCACGATCCGCCCCCGACGTTTCGGGCGTTCTGCGCGACCCGCTGCAAGGAGCGGGTCCGGCGGTACGAGGCCGGGCGCCGTGCGCTGGACCTGCCGGGGGTGCCCGATCCCGACACCAGCGCGCGACGTGGGGAGCGCGCCCTCACCCGGCACCATCTCGCGCGGGGCCTGGTGGAGGCGGGGCACGCCACGAGCGTGTCGGAGGCCTTCCGGCGGTTCACGGGTGATCGGCACGGCAACGTCCCGAAGGTCTCGCTGTCCCTGGTCGAGGCGATCCAGGTCGCGAAGTCCGCAGGGGGCGTGACCTCCTGGGCCCACCCGCCAGCTGCGGCGCTGCGGGCGCACCTCGGTGACCTGGTGGATGCGGGCCTGGACGCCATCGAGGCGCTCCGGCCGGGGATGTCCACGCGGGAGCGACGGGAGACCCGGGCGCTGGCACGACGGCACGGGGTGTTCGTCACCGGGGGCTCGGACTGGCACGGATGGAAGGATCCCGAGCTCGGCCTGTTCGCGATCGATGGGGCGGATCTGGAGGGCTTCCGCACGGCCCTGGCCGAGGCCGCCTGACCGGTGCGGGTCGGCAGGGATCGCGGCCGTTGCAGGCGCTTGCCCGGGGGTAGACGGGGCGCTAGGGCTTGACACCCCTGTCAATGGAGAGCCCCATGGCTGATGTGCGCGGATTCTTCGAGTCCTACCTCCCCAAGAAGATCGCGAAGAACCCTTCGCTCGTGACCGACATCAACGCGGTGTACCAGTTCAACCTGGGTGACTCCGGCGAGTGGGTCGTCGACCTCACCAAGGAAGGCGGCGAGGTGTCCGAGGGCACTGCCAGCGACCCTGGCTGCACGGTCACGATCTCTGGCGACGACTTCGCCAAGCTGCTCGACAAGCCCACCTCGGCGATGATGATGTTCACCATGGGCAAGCTCAAGGTGTCGAACATGTCGCTCGGCCTGCAGCTGCAGAAGCTGCTCGGCTGATCACCGGGCGTCGCCAGGGCGCGATCGGCGTCGGTGCCGCGCAAGCGTGGCGGCACCCATGCCCACCACCGCCCCCGGCACGCCCACCCACGCCAGCAGGGCGAGCCAGGTCCCGTCCTGCCGGTTGAGCACGAGCCCCGCCGTCGCGCGGGCCGGTCGGGGTCCCCGTGCCGGCTCTCCGGCGGCGAGCGCGAGCAGGTCCAGCCACAGGTCGCGGTGCGGGCCGACCCCGATCCCGCGGTTGGTCGCGAACCCTGCATCCCCCACGACGATCACGGGTCGGGGACGCGCAGGATCGCCCAGCGCGGCGATCGGGGTGGGGCCTCCGGGACGGGGGACGTCGGACGGATCGGTCGGGGCGATGCCGCCCGCGTCGACCGTCAGCAGGGCCCCGCCGTCGCCATCGACCGGCCGGGCCATCGCGAACACGAGCCGTCCTCCGAGGGCTGCGGTGGCGGGGTGGGTGCGGATCGCGGGAGACGGTCCGAGCACGAGCAGCGCGGGATCCTGGGCGCCCAGCCGGATCGACGCGTCGTCGCCCGCGAGCACCACGCCGTCTCCCATGGTGATCCCCCAGGCCTCGGCCGCGTCCTCCAGCCCCGGGGCCTCGCCCGGGTCGACCAACACGAGGACGCCGACGCCATCCGGGATGGCCGTGAGGGCCGCGCGGTCGACCTCGCCGAGGGGGGCGGTGGGGGCGATCACGCCGACCACGTCGCAGTCCTTGGGCGGGCCTTCGGAGAGTCGGACGGGACGCACGGCCCACGCCAGCCGCTCCAGCGCGAGCACCGCGCGGCCGAATCCTTCGGGCGACCGGAGATCGTCGGGACCCGGCTCGCCGTGATCGGTCGCCCAGCACAGGGTCCGTGGACGGGACGTGAGCATCCGGTCCATCGCCGCGTCCAGGGCGTCGTCGTCGAGGGTGCCGACCAGGTGCAGGGAGCGCGTCCCCTGTCGGAGGACCAGCTCCCCGTGCTCGCGCTGCAGTCCCAACCGGGCGGCTTCCTGGGGAGACCTCAGGGGGTCGATCCAGCGGACCGTGGCGCCGGCCTGGGTCCACCGGGCGAGCTGCCGACGCATGCGCTGCTGGGCCGTGCTGCCGTGGCGGAAGGCGGCGACGATCTCCAGCGGTGGGTCCAGCGTGCCGAGGGTGTGGGTGACGGCGTCCGGGAGCGGCTCGGCCGCGCGCAGGCTGGCGTCGACGACGAGGTCGGCGCGGTGGGTCCCCTCGATCACGGCCAGGGCCGCGACGGCGCCGAGGAGCAGGCGGCCGCGGAGCCGGGGACGGTGGGGGCTGGGCGCGCCGTCGAGCCAGGCCCACCCGGCGAGGCACAGCGCGCCGGCGAGCGCGAACGCCTGGCTGCGGGGGTCGACGAAGCCGCGTAGGCCGGTCCGGACGGCGAACGCGAGCGCGAAGGCCAGGCCGAACAGGCCCATCAGCGCCACGAGGCGGCCGTGCGTCATCCGTCCCTCCAGGCGTCGAGGCGGTCGGTGGCGGCGAGCAGCCACCAGCCCGTGGTGGCGATCCACCAGGCCACATCGCTCAGGCGCACGATCCCCAGCAGCATGTCGCGGACGTGGGTCGACATCCCCAGGCGCGAGAGCCACGCGGTGGGATCGGGATCCACCAGCCCCACCACCCACAGCCCCATCGCGGTGGCGCAGGCGAGCGCGAGGGCGGCGGCGGGCTGGCGGGTGAACGCGCTGGCGGCGAGGCCCAGGGCGACGAGCTCGGCAGACAACAGCGCGAGGGCCGCGTAGGCGGCGGCGAGCGACCCCAGGTCCACCGGGGCGTACAGGGCGAGCCAACACGGGAACCACACCGTGCTCCCCACCACGGCGAGCATCCAGGTCCAGGCACCGAGGAAGGCGCCTGCGACCATGCGGCCGGCGGACATCGGGGCGCTGAACAGCAAGGGGAGGGTGCCGCGGCGGACCTCGTCGGCGAGGCTCCCCATCGTGATCGCGGGACCGATCACGAGCAGGACGAGGGCGAGGTTGCCGAGCCATGGGGCGACGAGCTGCTCGTGCAGGCTGGGGGACCCGGTGCCCAGCGCATCGTCGGCCATGGCGACCCCGGCCACGTGGGCGTCCAGCAGCACGATCAGGAGGATGCCCGAGACCAGGTGCAGCGCGACGGCGAGTCCCCACGACGCAGGTCGGCGCAGCCGGATCCGGAGGTCGCGGAGGGCGAGCGCGAGCACGGGCCTCATGGGGTGGGCTCCGAGCCGACGACCAGGTGGGTGAGCGCGTCCGCCGGCTCCAGGCGCAGCAGGTCGAACGGGGCTGCCGCGCGGGCGATCGCCGCCCGGACGTCCTGCCCGGTGTGGACCACCCAGCCCTCGCCGTCCCGTGCGACGGTGTCCACGCCCGGCACGGCCCGCAGCGCGTCGCCGACCGCCGGGTCCTGCACGGCCGTCACCACGCGCACGTCCTGTCGGCCTGCCCCCTCGAGGTCCACCGACGCCACGACCCGCCCGTCGCGCAGCACGACGACGCGCGAGCACACCGCCCGCGCCTCGGCGATCTCGTGGGTGGACCACAGCACCGTGCCCCCGCGATCGGCGTGGTCCCGAACGTGCCGACGGAGCGCCAGGCGGGCGGACGGGTCCAACCCCGTCGTCGGCTCGTCGAGCAGCAGGACCGTGGGGTCGTGCACCATCGCACAGGCCGTCGCGACCCGGCGTCGCCACCCTTGGGACAGCACGGAAGTGGGGTGGTCGGCGACCTCGCGCAGGCCGTGGGTGTCCAGGGTCGTCGGGACGCGGGCCCGGTCGACCCCGCGCAGGTCGACGACGAAGGTCAGGTGCTCTCGGACGGTCAGCTCGTCGGACAAGGGGGGGTGCTCGGGGGCGAACCCGAGCTGTCGGCGGGTCGCGTCGGGGTCCTGGTGCAGGTCGTGGCCGCCCAGCAAGATCCGTCCGTCGTCGGCGGGGTGAACCCCCGCGAGGATCTCCAGCAGCGAGGTCTTGCCTGCACCGTTCACGCCCAGCAAGCCGACGACCTCTCCGGCCTCGGCGACGATCTCGATGCCGTGCAGGATGACGCGGCCACCACGGGAGCGCGTCACACCGGACGCGTGGATCACGGGACCTCCGGCGCCTCGGGGGCCTCCGACCGGCTGGGGTCGGAGTCGGCCGGATCGGAGTCGGAGGGCTCGGGGTCGCCCATGCGGCGGCACGGGATGGCGTCGGCATCATCCACGCTGATCGCGTCCTGGCCTTGATCGACGACGTAGCGGACGGCGGCGCCCTGGCGGGCCTCGAACAGGCACACGACGGTGCGGCCGTCCTCGAACGTGAGGTCGAGCTCGTGCTCCCCCATGGGCAGGGTCATCAGGCCGGGAAACGAAAGGGCGAGGGCGCCGACGCGGGCGGTGGCCTCGGAGGGGAACCAGAACCGGACCCGGACCTGATCGGCGGTGGGCCCCTCCATGCTTCGCTCGGTGTTCGCCAGCGTCCACGCCTTCTCGGCGGCGAGCACGCTGAGGGTGAGGGTCGCGCCGAGCAAGGTGCCGAGGAACAGCGCGGGACGCTTGTGCATCTCGGGCGTGGGCGGCGGCGGAGGCCGCTCGATGGCGGTCTGGGCGGCCGCATCCAGCAGCTCGCTGTCCTCCAACGCGGCGATCGCCTTGCGCAGGGGCACGCGCTTGCGGTCCTCGTACATCGGCTGCACGACGTCGTTGGCGAACTCCTCCAGCGTGGTGCGCGCGCTGTCGGGCATGCCGATCTGCAGCCGCTCCAGCTCGGTCGCACACACGAGGGCGCTCGGGCGGAGCTCCGGATCGTAGGCGCACATGCGGTGCAGCAGGCGGTGTAGGTCGCTGAGGTGGTCCTGGGACATCCCCTCGACCGTCAGGCGCTCCAGCTGTCGGGCCAGCGTGCGGTCGTGGGTGCCTGGGTTGACGCTCAGGCCCATCACGCGGCCGGTGAGCATCTCGAACAGCGTCATCCCCGCGCTGTACACGTCGACCGCGGGGGTGTCGCGCGAGCCGTCCAGGCGCTCGGGCGCCATGTACGCCCGGCTTCCCATCACGAGGCTGTCGGTCATCGCTTCGCGGTCGTCGAACTGGCCGGTGGCGATGCCGAAGTCCGCGACCTTGAGCTGGCCGTGGACACTCAGCAGCAGGTTGGACGGCTTGATGTCGCGGTGGATCACGCGGAGCGGGGCGCCATCCTGTGTGGAGGCCTCGTGCCAGGCGGCGTGCAGGGCGATGCAGGTCCGGCGGATGATCTCCATCGCCACGTAGGCAGGGAGGCCGCGGGGCTGCTTGCGGAGGACGGTGCGGGCGTCGAGGCCGCGCACCAGCTCCATGATGACGAAGGGGCGGGCGGCTTCCTGGACCAGCTGCTCGACGCGCACGATGTGGGGGTGCTGCAGGCGCGACAGCAAGCGTGCTTCGTCCCGAAACCGGTGCAGGACCTTGGGGTTGTTGGCGTACGACGGCTTGAGGACCTTGATCGCGACCAGCCGGCGCAGCGGGTCCTCCCGCATGCGGGCGACGCACACCGCCCCGAACGCGCCCTCCCCGAGCACGTCCAGGATCTCGAACGGCAAGGTCTCGTCGGCCAACGCAGGGTCCCCTTGGCCGGAGGCGTCCCGGCACCCGGGATGATACGTCGGCCGCCTCCCACCGGCCAAGGTCGGGTCTGTGCGACCGGGGCGGTGGGGCGGACACGGGTGCCCCTCTGGTCCCGTGGAGATCGGCCAGGGCGCCGGAGGGTGGCCCCGAGGGAGGCGCGATGCGGAAGCTGGTGACGGTGGGCGACGATGCCCTCGCCCGGCGGCTGGCGGACGCGCTGTTGGCGGAGAGCATCGCCACCGAGGTTCGGGACGACGACCCCGAGCAGGTCGAGGTGTGGGTCCGCGACGACGCCGACGTGCCCGAGGCCAGGACCCTGTCCGATCGCTTCCTCGAGGATCCCGACGCGTTCGGCGCCAAGGTGCGGGCGGGGGCCAAGGCCCGGTCTGCGCGGCAGGCCGCCGATCGTCGGTGGCGTCAGCGGGTGGAGCGCACGCGGCACAGCGTCCACGGCGTGCGGGCCCGGCCGGTGTTCACGATGGCGATCGGGGTGGCGGCGCTGGCCGTCACGCTCCTGACCTCGTTCGGGCAGCACCGCGCGATGACCGATCTGCTCGTCCTCACGCGCTACCCGGCGCGGGCGGGCCTGGTCGACGTGATGAACGGCGAGGTCTGGCGCCTGGTCACCCCGGCGCTGTTGCACTTCGACGTGATGCACCTGGCGTTCAACCTGTGGATGTGGTGGTCGTTCGGCCGGCTGGTCGAGGAGCGCAAGGGGCCCGCCTTCTTCCTGCCGCTCGTGCTGGTGGCCGACGTGGCCGGGTTCGTCGGGGAGTGGCTCGGGGTGCTGTGGACCACCCCGGGGGGGTTCGCCTACGCGGGTGGCCTGTCGGGGATCTTGTACGGCCTGTTCGGCTACGTGTGGCTCAAGGGACGGCTCGACCCGTCCGACCGCCTGGAGGTCCATCCCCAGACCGTGATGTTGCTGCTGGGGTGGTTGTTGCTGGGCTTCAGCGGCATGCTCGGGGTGGCCAACGGCGCCCACCTGGCGGGGCTGGTGGTCGGGCTGCTGTGGGCCCTCGGGGACATCGGCTGGTTCCGCCTGCGTCGGCGCTTGGATCGGCCATGAAGGACGGGCTTTTCGTGTTCCTGGGGGGCGGCACCGGGGCCGTGCTGCGCTGGTGGCTGGCGGCCTTGCTCCCCGCGCCGTGGGGCACCGTGGTGGTCAACGTGATCGGCAGCGCCGTGCTCGCGGCCCTCCTCCACGAGGCCACCGCCCTTCCCGAGCCGTGGCGCCTGGCGTTGGGCACGGGCATGATGGGCGGATTCACGACGTACAGCACGTTCAACCACGACGTGCTGACAGCGCTGCATCGGGGAGAGATCCTTCACGCGGCGCTGGTCGCGGGCACCACGCTGGTCGCCTGCCTCGGGGGCGCGGCCGTGGGGTGGTGGCTGGCGGCGCGGCTGGGAGGCTGAGCCCCGTCCGGACGGGCCTCGCGGCGAGACCGCGGAACTGGCCATGGGCGCGGGGGGCCGATACCGGAGCGAGGTCGGGATCCGCCCGCTTCCGGGTGAGGTCCCGGTGGGCGGATCCCCCGTCTCAAGGGCCTGCCACGAGCGCACGCCACCCCTTCTCGATGGAGCGGACATGGGCTTCTTCCAGCGGCTTTCGAACCTGTGGGGCGGCTTCCTGTCGCTGTGGGTGTCGAACCTCGAGAGCAGCAACCCAGAGGCCGTGTACGAGGCCGCGATCCAGGAGCGGGTCGAGCGGTACCAGGAGCTGCGCAAGGCGGTCGGCAACATCGTGTACCTGCGCAACAAGCTGGCCGATGAGCTCGAGGCCAAGGAGAAGGAGCTGCGCGAGATCCAGGTGCAGATCCCGGTGGCGATCGAGGAGGGCGAGGACGAGGCCGCGATCGTCCTGATCGAGAAGAAGGATCAGCTCACCACCCGCATCGGCGAGCTGTCGGCGGAGCTGGACAAGGTCGGTGCCCAGGCCGAGGAGGCCAAGTCGGGCCTGATGACCTTCCAGTCCGAGATCGAGAAGCTCCGTCGCGAGAAGGACGAGATGCTCGCCGCGGCGATGGCGTCTCGCTTCCACTGGGGCAAGGTCGGCGAGCCGAAGAACCACGCCATCGGCGACTGGCAGATCAGCCG
>JAUHWK010000658.1 GCA_030424555.1 bacterium
CCTCCTGGCTCTGGAGCGCCTTGAGCAAGACCCCGTCGAGAGCCTCGGGGCGGAAGGTGTAGCGCTTGACCCCGCGCTCGATCGCGCTGAAGTCGAGCACGTTGTCCACGAGGCGCGACAGGTGCTCCGCCTGCCGGACGATCGCGGCGTAGTGCTCCCGGGCGTCGGACTCGTCGCGGGTGAGCCCGAGCACCAACGCCTCGGCCTTGAGGCGGATCTGGGTGATCGGGCTGCGCAGCTCGTGGGAGACGTTCGCCGCGAAGTCGGCCTTGCTGCGGGCGGCCTCCAGCTCGCGGTTGACCAGGCGGACGCTCGCGGCCAGGCCCAGCAGGGTGGCCATGACCGCGAGCACGATCACGACGGTGCGCTGGACGCGGGCGGCCCGTCGGCGCGCCTCCATCGCGGCGGGATCGGCCGCGGCGACGACGACCGCCTGGCGGGGGAGCTCCGGTGCCAGGGTGCGGCGCGCGAGGATGCGTCCGGCGCCGTCGCCCTCGTTGGCGACCGGGACGAGGCGGGCGGTGAGGTCGGGGTCGATCCGGTCGACGACCCCCAGCACCCGCGCGCCGAGGGAGGTGCGGACCTGCTCGGGATCGAACGAGAAGGCCCACAGGCTGTCGCGGCGCGCATGCACGATCCATAGGGCCCGCTCCTCTGCCCGCGGGATGAACTCGCCCTCCGGGAACGGTCGCCGGATCAGCAGCCGCAGCTCCTCGGAGACGTGGTCGGCCCACGCGGCCTCGTCGAGGCGCTCGTCGAGGCGCTGGGAGGCGGTGCGGTGCCACCGCTCGACGGTGCGTCCCTTGAGGGCGTCCAGGGCGATCCGGGCCAGGATGCCCTCGCCGGGAGCGCCCAGGGTCCAGGTGCTGCCGAGGGCGCGGTCGACCAGGCCCCGGCGCAGGGCGTCGGCCTGCTCGGCGCGTCCGGCCTGATCGGCGAGACGAGCCCGGAGCAGGGTGCCGAGGTCGGCGACCCGGAAGCCGTCGGCGGTGCGGGCATCGGGCCACCGGTCCGCGGTGCGCACCAACATGCCGTCCGCGCCCTCGGGGTCGACCGCCATCTGGGACCGCGCGGCGGCGAGGGCGGCGGTGGCGGCTTCGTGGTCGGTCCCCGCGAGGGCTTCGGCGCGGCGGTAGGCCTCCAGCGCCTCCTGCCAGCGCCCGTCGTCCTCGGCGCGCCGCCCATCCCGCCAGGTCCGGGACCACGCGGCGGATGGCTCGTCGGGATCGGCGTCGTCGGGGAAGCGCAGGAAGCCCGTGAGGCGTGCGTCGGCGTCGAACCGGAACACGCCGCGCAGGCCAGGGCTGTCGCGATCCAGGCGCTCGACCGTGCCGGTGGCGATCTCGGTGCGGGCCCGGTCGACGAACCGGACGAACGTGGCGTCGAGCTGGGCGTGGACCTCGTCGGCGATGCGCTCGGCCCGTCGCTTGAGGTCGGCGTCTGCGGCGACGACCTCCGCCTCGGTGGAGCGAAGGGCCAGGAAGGCGAGCAGGATCACCGGGGCGAGGATCAGCGCGGCAAACAGCGCAGAGAACCGAAGGACCTCGGTGACCGTCTCCAGGTCTCGCAGCCCGCGGGCCGGACCGCGTCGGCGGGCGAGCAGGCGGGCGAGCCAGCTGCGGGATCGAGGTCGGGTCGACGGCATCGGGTGCGGGGTGTTGCAGGCGGTTGCACGCGCGGTAACGCGCCGGCACGACGGACTCGCGGCGGGAGGCCGGATGGACGGACATCGGGTGTGGATCGACGGGGTCGAGGTCGACCCCCTTCAGACGGGCATCCCCGTGGATGATCCAGGGTTCACCACAGGTTGGACGGTGTTCGAGACCGCCCGGATCGTGCGGGGGGAGGTGCCCCAGTCCGTCCGCCACCTGGATCGCCTGGAGGCCTCGGCGGCGG
>JAUHWK010000119.1 GCA_030424555.1 bacterium
TCGCTTGGTGGGGCGTGACGCGCCCGCGCCGGGCCTCGTGCTGTCGGCGGAGCGTCCGCTGCCGGGATGCGATCCCGTACCGGAGCTTCCGGGTGTGCTGTGGCGGTGCCCGGACCCCGCCTGACGCTCGCGGATCGCGTCGCGGTCGGCGCGTCGGTGCCAGGGCGATCGGGTATGGTCACGCCCGATCCGGAGGCCGGTGTGGGCGAGGACGGGACGGCACGGTGGGCAGCGCACGCGTCCAAGGCCATGGCGGTGGTGGCCTTGGCCTTGGTGATCGTCGCGGCCGTCGCGTGGCGCGTGCCGTGGATGGACCTGCCCTACACCTCGGACGAGGTGGGGACGGTGTCGACCGCCGGGTCCTGGTGGGCTGTGGTGGGGTCCCAGGAGAGCGGCGTGAACCCTCCGCTGCTGCGCCTGCTCAACCTGGTGACGACGCCCTGGGACACCCCGTGGTGGGGACGCCGGCTCGCGTTCGTGAGCAGTGTGGCGTCGGTGATCGTGGGGGCCTGGGTCGGGTGGCGGACAGGCGGTCGGACGTGGGGCCTGTTCCTGGCGGTCGCGGTCGCGGCCCTGCTGGCGGTCCACCCGCAGACGGTCCGCTACGGGACGCTGTTCCGGGCCTACGCGCCGTGGTCTCTGACCTGCCTTCTTCTGCTCGGAGGCCTCGGGGCGGCGGTGGGGGACGACGCGAGGCGTCGACCCGTGGCGTGGGCGTGTGCTGGCCTGGCGGCCGGGGTGCTCCCGTGGTGGCACTACCTGTCCGTCCCCGTCCTCCTCGGGATGGCGGTCGGGCTGGCGGCGGGACGCGACACCCGTCGCGCGGCGATAGTGCCGGTGGTGGGCCTGGTGTCGATCACCCCAATGCTCCCGTTCATGATCGGCCACACCGGCCGGCGGGTCGCGCCCCATGAGCCGCTGGAAGAGACGCTGCGAAAGCTCACCTCGCTGGGGCTCGAGCCGCCGTGGTGGGTCCGGGAGGCGGTGTTGGATCCGTGGGGCCGCACCACCGGCCTGTGGCTGCCCCTCGGCGATGTGATGGGTGGCTTGTTCGTGGTGGCGGCGGTGGGGGCCCTGGTGGGGTGGGGGCGCTTGTCGGCGATCGGGCGGGCGTCGTGGGGCGGGCTGATCGGGCTGGGGGTGGCGATCCTGGTGGTGGGGCGGGTCCAGTACGTCCGCCCGAGCACGATCGTGATGGTGGTCACGCTGCTGGGCCCAGCGTTGGCGGCGTTGGTGATGGTGCCGTCCCATGGGGTGGGCCGGGTGTTGCTCGCGGCGCTGTTCGTCGCGTGGATCGGCCCGGCGATCCCCCCGGGGATGGAGCGCTTCCGCACCCGGCTGGAGGACGCGCGCGGGGTGGACGCGGTGATCGCGCGGTGGCCCACGTGGGCGGCAGGGGGCCGACCGGTGGCGGTCCATCCGGCGCGGGAAGTGTGGACTCTGTACTTCCACCTGGCCCGGCAGCATCCTCGCCTCGCGCCGCGGGATGGCCGGTGCGAGGGATGGGATCCCTGTGCTGCGTGGGCGGACGGCGCGATGGTCGGTCTCGATCGCCTCTCGGGCCCCGCGGAGTTTCAGGGGGTGGTCGTGTCGCTCGACCGGTACCGCGACCCGGGCTTCGCCGCGGGCTGCCGTCCCCTCGATGGAGGACGGGGCTGGGCAGCGTGGGCCTGCGACCCGGCGTCGACGGCGTTACGGCGGGAAGGACCGGGGCCCGAGGCGGCCTCGGTGCCGGCGGGGGTCCCGCCTCGATGAAGGTGCGATGAACGGAACGCGGATCGGCGACGTCACGCTGCTGGACGAGGTCGCGCTCCCGGCGCCAGGCTGGTGGTTCCGGACCGATGGCGTGGTCGATGGGCTGCCGGTGTGGGCTCGGATGCCACGCCCGGATGCGTTCGACGATGCGGTGGCGATCGGCACGTCGTGGGAGCGCTTGTTCCACCTGGATCATCCGCTGATCCCGCGCGCGGTTCGGTTCGACCCGGACACCGGCGCGATGCTGGTGGCGGCCCCGGGGGGCGTCCCGCTGTTGCGCCTGCTGGAGCACCGCCACGAGAAGCGGTTCCCGATCACGCCGGCGACCGTCCTGGAGCTGGGACGGTCCCTCGCGGATGCCGTCGTCCACGCCCACGAGCGCGGCCGTCCTCACGGCCACCTGTCGCCCGAAGAGGTCCTGCTGTCGGCCGATGGCCGGATCGTGGTCTGGGGCTTCTCGTCGGGTCCCGACGCGCGGTGCTCCGATCGTTGGCAGGCGCCCGAGCGCGCCCGGGGGCAACGCGCGAGCGGCGATGTCGACCAGTGGGCCATCGCGGCGCTGCTGGCGTCGATGATCACCGGCCGGGTGCCGTGGCGCGGCGACGATCCGGACACGGAGGCCCGCGTCGGGGACACCCAGCACCTGCACGGTCCTGTGATGGAGCAGTGGCCTCCGCTGGGGCGTGCGCTCCGGCGGGCGCTGTCCAACGAGCCTCGGGACCGGTTCCCCAGCACCCACCCACTCCGGCAGGCCCTGGACGCCCTCCGTCAGCGGGTCCCGCAGAAGAGCGATCTTCCGGCGATGGGGGCTTGGCTGGACGAGCGGTTCGGGTTGCCGCCGTACCAGCCCGAGGAGGCGGTGCCGGCGGTGGACGACGACCGTCCGTCCGACATCCCACCGAGTGGCGACGACCTTACAGAAGACTCCACGGGCTCCGAGCAGGACGACGTCGCGGACGCCGGGGCCCCCCCGGACGCAGCGGTGCCTGAAGACCTCGAGGACGACGCCACGCTGGACGACACGGTGGACACCCCCGCCGACGACGCGCCGCCCTCGGAGCCGCTGGCGGTGTCGACCGGGCCCCGCCTGAGGATGCCGACGGATCCCTCGTCCCCGGTGCCGCTGGCTCCGCAACGTCCCACCGTCGCCGTGCCGGGGACGCCGCCTCCGCCGCCTGCCGGGGTTCGGGTCGTGTTGCCCTCGACGGGGTCCGAGGGCGGGTTCGCGGACGCAGAGGACCATGGGACCACGCCGACCCAGGTGCCCGATGAGGGCCGCGCCGCAGCGATGCGGGCGGGGGAGCCCTCGCCAGCCCGATCCCCTGCCGACGAGGGCGGGGACGGCGCGGGCGCGACGGACGCGGAGGAGACCCAGCCGATGGCGGCGATGGGGGGCCCGTCGCCGACCGACGCACCGGCGCCGGAAGCGGAGGACGTGGCGTGGGAGGACGACGCCCCGCCGCAGGCTCCCGAGCCCGTCCGAATCGCGTCGACCACCCTGGAGGCCCCGCCCAAGGGGGGCTGGTCTCTCGACGGCCAGGCGGGCTTCCCGGCCTCGGTCCCCGACGCCTCCGTGCCAGGGATCGTGATGGCGTCGCGCCGCGTGCCGGAGGTCCCGCCGGGGTGGTGGGAGCCCTACGCGCAGCCAGCGGCTCGGGTGATGGTGCCGGTGGCGGCGATCGCGTTCGTGCTGCGGTGGATCCTTCCGTGGCTCCTCGGCTGATCGAGACCCCGGTCGCAGGGGCGGGGGTGTTCGCGGTGCGCACGCCCACGCTTCCGCCGGCGACCCACACCAACGTGTGGGTGCTGGGGGGCGACGGTCCGCTGACCGTGGTGGATCCCGCCAGTCCCTGGGAGGACGAGCAGGGGGCGTTGCTGCGCGCGATCGACGCCCACGGGGGCGGGGTCGAGCGCATCGTGCTGACCCATCACCACCACGATCACGTGGGGGGGGCGGTGGCGCTTCAGCGGGCGCTGGCAGGCCGAGGCATCGAGGTGCCCATCCTCGCCCATCCCGAGACCGCGCGGTGGTTGGAGGGGATGGTGGCGGTGGACGGCGTCCTCGAGGACGGCGACACGGTCCACACCTCGGATGGTCGGCGCTGGGACGTGGTGTTCACCCCTGGGCACGCGCCAGGCCACGTGGTGCTGCACGCGGCCGACACCGGCACCGTGGTGGCCGGGGATCTGGTGGCGGGCGTCGGCACCATCCTGATCGACCCAGGGGACGGCGACCTGGGCGAGTACCTGGCGAGCCTTCAGCGCATGCTCGATCGATCGCCGGGGGCGCTGTTGCCGAGCCATGGTCCCGTCCTGCAGGCCGGAGAGGCGGTGCTCGGGTTCTACATCGCGCACCGGCACGACCGGAGTGCCCAGATCGCGCGGGCGCTCACCGCGGCGCCGTCTCACCCCGAGGACCTCGTCGCGGCGATCTACCCAGACCTCCCCGCCCTCGCGGCACCGATCGCGGCGCGGCAGATCGAGAGCCACCTGCGGTGGTTGGTGGGGGAGGGGCAGGCCGTCCGGCTCGAGGATGGCCGGTATGGGAGCGCCTGAGCAGCGCGACGGTCACGCGTCGTAGGCGGGGTACATCGCCCACATGGCCTCTTCGTCGAGGGGCTCGCCGAGCGGCTGCGGGGGATAGCGAACCGCCAGGGCGTCGTCGGGCATCGCCTCGCCGGTCGCGGATTCGTAGGCCTCGGCCGCCACGGACAGGAACTCCTCGAGCTCCAGGTCGTCCACGTCCTCGACGGCCATGATCTCGCTGGCCCGAACGGGATTGTCGAGGGTGAGCTCCCATCGACCGCGTCCCTGCGACATCAGGCCTGCGCGAAAGAACTCGAACGCGTCGTCGGACGCGCCGCCATGGATGACGAACGCCAGCCCCCACAGGTCCCACCGGTAGGACTCCGCCATCAGCTCCTGCTGAATCCGGGCGAACGCGATGATCTCTTCAGGGGGCATCGCCTGGAGCGTCTCGCGGACGCGATCGACGGTCGCGTACATCCCGTTGCTTGAGGCCGCCGCGTCGTCGACCACCGTCCAGAATGCGTCTCGGTCCATGGCCACCTCCCACGGTTGTGTCGGCCGAGGACCTACCACCGGGGACGAATCGGACCGAGGTCTGTGAGGGCTGCCTGCGCCGCCTGCACCCCCGACAACGCGCACAAGGGCATGCCGCCGCCGGGGTGGGCGCTCCCCGAGGCGAGGTACAGGCCGCGCAGCCGGGGCGCGCGGTTGGGCGGACGGCGAAACGCGGCGGTGCGGTCGTTGCTGGAGCTTCCGTAGATCGCGCCGCGGGTCCCCGGGAAGGCCTGGGCCAGTCCGGCAGGGGTGCGGGTCCAGACGATCGCGTCGTCGACCCCCATCAGGCCCGCGCTGCGGAGCCGACGCCGAACGGAGGACTCCAAGGCGTCCCACACGGCGGGATCGCGGGAGGTGCTTCGGGGCTCGGCGGGGGCGTTGGCCATCGCGAACACGGGCTCGGTGCCGTCGGACCAGGTGCCGAGGCCGTGGGCCCGGTGTTGGGCGCACAGGTACACGGTGGGCGAGGACGGTGGCCGATCCCGGTCGAAGATGTCGGCGAACTCGGCGGAGTAGTCCTCGGGGAACAGCACGGTGTGGCCTGCGAGATCGGGGGTGGCACGCGCGCGCAGGATCGCGGTCCACCCCGACATGGACGGGGGCCGGTCGGAGAACCCCGGGCGGGGTCGGGAGGGGAGCAGGTCGTGCAGGACGTGGGCGGCGTCGGCGTTGGCGACGATGGCGTCTGCGACCAGGACCTCGCCGTCGGCCAGGGTGAGGCCCGTGACCCGACGGTGTTGCACCGCGATCGATGCGACGCGCTCGCCGAACCGGAACCGCACGCCAAGACGGGTCGCGGCGTGGACCAGGGCGTCGACCAGCGCGTGGATGCCGCCTTGGACCGCGTACACACCCAGGCCGATCTCGACGTGGGCGATGCAGTGCAGGGTGGCGGGGGCCTGGCGGGGATCGGACCCGTTGTAGGTGGCGTATCGCCGGAAGATGCGGCGCAGGGACGGGTGGGAGACGAGCCGGTCGAGCGCGGCGTCCATGGTCCGGAGGGGATCGATCGCCGGCAGGTGGCGCACCGCGGCGGGCAGCAGGGAGGGCAGGCGATCGGGGGTCGGCGCAGGGCCGTACACGAACCACGGCGCGGAGGCGTCCCAGATCCGGCGGGCGTACTGGAGGAACCGCTGGGCCTGCTCGGCTGCGTCGGGGCCGAGCGCATCGCGCACGCTGTCCAGGGTCGGCTCGACCCCAGATAGGATGTCGATCGCCCCGACGTCGGGGTCCAGGTAGCGGGTCGCGGGGGTGGGCTGGCGCAGGGTGACGGCCTCGGCGAGCGACAGGCCCGCACGCTGGAACAAGGCGTCGAACACCTCGGGCAGCGTCAGCACGCTGGGCCCGGTGTCGACCGTCAGGCCCTCGATCACGGCGATGCCTGCCTTGCCGCCGGCACGGGGGGCGGCCTCGATCACCGTGACGTCGGCGCCCGCGGCCGCGAGCTCGATCGCGGCGGCCAGCCCGCCCATGCCGGCACCGACCACCAAGGCCTTCACGGCGCGCGTCCGGTCCAGCGCGCGAGCAGGCGACCGAGTCGGCCGTCGGACGGGCCGCCGAACAAGGGGGTCCACCGGCTCTCGAGGGTGGGGTCGGCGTGCTGGATCACCATCGACACCGGCCAGCGGTGCAGGCGTCGGTCGATCCGATCGGGCTCACACCACTCGGCCCAACCGGGCGCGCCTTCGCCTGCGAGCCGCGCCCGCGTGGGGAGGCGCAGGTAGAACGGACCGTCGTCGACTGGCGGGCCATGCAGGACCTGGAGCGGGCCGTCGGGGGTGGGGATGTCCAGGACCCGCCACCAGCGCATGCCCACCCGGCCCTGGCGGGGGTCTCGGCGCCCGATCGTCGCGAGGGGGTGGACGGTCACCTGGCCGTCGTCGGCCAGCTCGGCGACCACGAGCACCGGCGGGGCGCCCGGGGTGTAGGGCCACGACAGGTAGTGGACCCAGGTGCGACCGGGGAAGGTGTGCCGTCCCCAGGTCCAGCGCTTCATCCCGAGGGCCTCGAGCGGGACCGTGCTCGCGTTGCGATCGTGGTACGCGGGGAGCCCTTCGGCGTGGAGCACGGCCCGATCCCCGGCGGAGAGCCGCACGGTCAGCGACGACGGACCGGTGAGGGGGGCCCAGG
The DNA here is from genome assembly GCA_030424555.1 of bacterium. Classification (GTDB taxonomy): domain Bacteria; phylum Myxococcota_A; class UBA796; order UBA796; genus JAUHWK01. The sequence goes on from JAUHWK010000119.1 coordinate 6,970, forward strand.
CGTGCGCAGGGTTGGCGCGGCCCCCTCCGGCCGGCGATCCCATGCCGGGGGCGAGGTGCGCGGTGGGGCCCTGCAGGGTGAACGTGCCGTGGAGCCGATCCGTCGATCCGGGGATGGGGAGATCGATGTCGGCATGCAACGTCGTGTTGCCGCCATCCCGGTGACGCGTGATGACATTGGCGTCCATCGTCCAGGTGTCGCCATTCCACGAAGCCGTCCGGGGTCGGTACAGCGTGTAGGACACCGCTCGGTGGCGCCGGTAGGCCACGAGGTTGAACGACGGGCGGTCCGCAGGGGTGGGGCCCGGTCCATGGCGCCGCGCCGCGCGGTCCCCCGGGAGGAAGGGGAGCCCCCACGACCAGATGCAGACCAGGCCGTCGCCTTGGGCGTCGAGCGCGTCGACGTACCACCACAAGAACGCGCCTGGGGTGTCGAGCCACGCGGGATCGGGCACCTGCGCAGGATCACCGAGGCTCCACATTTCGAGACCTCCAGCCCATTGCAAAGGCTGTCCAAACCGTGTACGAATTGCGTAGGGGGAGCACGGTAACCCATGGCCATCGACGTCGTCATCGCCGGTTCCGGGCCTGCAGGCCTCGCCACCGCCGCAGCCTTTGCGGAGCGGGGGGCACGGGTGCGTGTGCTCGGTGGGAACGATCGGCCCTGGGCGCCCGGCTACGGCGTGTGGGCCGACCGGTTCGAGGCGCTGGGCTGGGGCGCGTTCCTCGGTCCGGTCTGGCGCGACGCCGAGGTGGTCCTGGCCGACGGCGAGACCCGTCGCCTCGGGCGGCGGTACGCACGGGTCGCCAAGCGCCGGATGCGCAGCCACCTGTTCGACCGGCTGGATGCGCTGGGCGTGGAACTGGTGTGGCGCCACGCGGGCTCGGTGAGCCATCGCCCCCAGGGGAGCGTGGTCACCGATGAGCACGGCGACACCCACGCGGCCGCCGTGGTGATCGACGCGACCGGTCATCGTCCGGCGTTGGCCCGCAGGGTGGGGGAGCCCTCCTTGTTCCAGGCCGCCTACGGGCAGGCGGGCATCGCAGACCACACCTGGTCCGACGACGTGATGACGTTCATGGACCTGCGCACCGATCACGTGCAGGACGCCCTCGGTCCCCAGGCGCCCACGTTCCTGTACGTCAAGCCCATGGGCGGCGCGCGGGTGTTCGTCGAGGAGACCTCGCTGGTGCGGGGGCCTGCGGTGCCGTTCTCGGTCCTGCGGGCGCGGTTGGCGGCCCGCCTGGATCGGCTGGGGGTGGTGTTTCGCGCGGTGGACGACACCGAGCTGTGCCTGATCCCGATGGATGCGCCGCTTCCCGACCTCGATCAGCGCGTGCTGGCCACGGGGGGCGCAGCGAGCCTGGTTCATCCCGCCACCGGCTACCAGCTCAGCCGGGCACTCGCGCTCGCGCCTGCGCTGGCAGAGGGGGTGCTGGACGGCCTCGGCACCGGCACCGATCCGGCCCACGTCGTCCGCGACGCGTGGCGCGTGGTGTGGCCGGATGAGGCCCTGCGCCGGCGTGAGCTGCTGTTGTTCGGCGCTCGGCTGCTCGCCACCCTGTCGGCCGCGGATCAGCGGGCGTTCTTCCGGAGCTTCTTCGACATTCCGGGCGCGCTGTGGCGGGCCTACCTGTCGGACGATGGCTCGCTCGCCGACACCATCCGCGCCATGGCCGCCTTGCTGTGCGTGGCCGATGCCCGCACGCGCTGGCACCTGGTCCGCAGCGGGCCCCGGCTGCCCGCGGTGCTCGCCCGCGTGGCAGGGGGTGGGGCATGATCGGCGCGGTGTCCGGTGGGCTGATGGGGCAGGACGCCATAAATCCCCGGGGTCCGGGGGCGCGATCCATCGGGCGTCGCCTGGTGTCCGGCCGCAGGGTCCACCATGGCCGCGCCCGACGGGTGGCGGACCTCGGAGGTTGCACCGCATGACCCTCCTTCCCCTCCAACCGAGAGTCGACGACCTGGTGACGGCGTCCCCGCCCGATGCAAACACGTTCCTGCCGTCGGTGGATGCCCTGATGGGGTCGTTGCTGGCGGGGCTCGGGGACGGCTTGGCCGTGCGCATGTGCCGAGAGCACCTCGGCACCGGGGGCAAGCGGCTCAGGGCGCGCCTTGCGCTGGAGGCCACGGCCGCGCTCGGCGGCATCCTGCACGAGGCCGTGCCGTGGGCTGCGGCGTGCGAGCTGATCCACAACGCGAGCCTGGTGCACGACGATCTGCAGGACGGCGACCGGGTCCGTCGGGGCTCCACCGCGTTGTGGGCCACGTACGGGGTCGGCCAGGCGATCAACGCCGGGGACCTCCTGCTGATGCTGCCCACGCTGGCGTTGGGCGAGCTAGATGGGTCCGGCGGGCGTCGGTGGACCCTGGCGCAGCTCGTGGCCCGTCATGGGGCGCTCACGGCGATCGGGCAGGCGGCGGAGATGGGCCTTCGGGACGAGGTCCACGTGGGGATCGACGCCTACCTCGACGCCGCCCGAGGAAAGACCGCGGGGCTGTTCGGCATGCCGGTGGAAGGCGCCGCCTTGCTCGCCGCCTACGCCCCGGCCGACGCCGCAGCGCTCGGGGCCCCGTTCGAGACACTGGGGCTGGTGTACCAGCTGACCGACGACGTGGTCGATCTGTACGGCGACAAGGGCCGCGGCGCGCGCGGCTGCGACATCCTCGAGGGCAAGGTCAGCGCCCTGCTCGTGGCGCACCTCGAACAGCGTCCGGACGACGTGACGTGGCT
>JAUHWK010000659.1 GCA_030424555.1 bacterium
CCTCGGCACGCTCGGTCCTCGCTTCTTGCCTCGAACGAGGCCTGCCTCGACGCGGTCGGTCCGCCTACAGCGAGTTTGCCCGTTCGGCGCTCTAGGAAGGGTCGGATGTTCCACGTGGAACATTCGAGTTGCCCGACCGCTTGGCGAGCCACGTCGCGATCGCGTCGACGGCCGCGGGGGTGATGCCCGGGAGGATCGCGAGGTCGGCGAGGGTCTGGGGCTGGACGGCTTGGAGGCGCTCGCGGGTCTCTGCGGACAGCCACGGATGGTCGTCCCAGTCGATGCCGTGGGGAATGGTGGCCCGGCGCATGCGCTGTGTGGTGGCGGCGCGGCGCTCGGCCCGGGCGATGTACCCGGCGTAGCGGACGTCGTGGGTGAGCGTCTCGGCGACATCGGCGGGGAGCGCGGGCAGGCCGGGATGGAGCTGGCGGAGCATGGACCAGTCGACCTCGGGCCGGGCGAGGATCTCACGCCAGGTGGACGGGCGTCGCAGCGCGCTGGTGCCCACGGCCTCGAAGCGGGTGTTCGTCTCTGGGCGGGGAGCCACCGTCTCGTCGAGCGCCCGCTCGGCCACCGCCCGGGTGGCTTGCCGCGCCTCGAACGCCTGCCAGGTGGGGTCGTCGATCAAGCCCAGGGCGCGTCCGGTGGGCATCAGCCGGCGGTCGGCCGTGTCCTCGCGCAGACGGAGCCGGTGCTCGGCACGGCTGGGGAACATCCGGTACGGCTCTCCGCCCACCCCGCGGGTGACGAGGTCGTCGATCAGCACGCCGAGGTACGCCTCCTCGCGCCCGAGCCGGAAGGGCTCGCCCCGTGCCGCACTCACGCCGGCCACAAAGCCCTGCACGGCGGCTTCCTCGTACCCGCTGGTGCCGTTGACCTGCCCTGCCAGGTACAGCCCAGGTATCGATCGGTGCTGCAGGCCGTGGTCGAGATCGCGGGGGTCGGAGACGTCGTACTCGACCGCGTAGCCGTGCTGGAGGATGCGGGCGTGCTCGAGGCCCTCGATCGCGTGGACGATCGCGTCCTGGACGTCGGCGGGCAGCGAGGTGGACAGGCCTGCGAGGTACACCCGGTCGGTGCGGTGGCCCTCGGGCTCCAGGAACAGCAGGTGCCGGTCCCGGTCGCGAAAGCGGACGATTTTGTCCTCGACGCTCGGGCAGTACCGGGGACCCACGCCTTCGATCTGCCCCGACATCATCGCGGACCGGTGCAGGTTGGCCTGGATGAGGGCGTGGACGGTGGGGTTCGTCCACGCGAGGTGGCAGGTCAAAGGCGGAAGCTGACGTGGAATCTGAGCCCACGACATCCGTCCGTCCTCGACCACGTCCTCCTGCGCCTCCAGCCGGTCCCAGTCGATCGAGTCGTGGGCGAGCCGGGGCACGGTGCCCGTCTTGAGGCGGAACACCCGGAGGCCAGCGCCGCGGAGGTCGTCGGACAGGGCCGCGGCGGCCTGCTCGCCCACCCGTCCGCCGACCGAGGTGGCCTCGCCCGCGTGCATCAGCCCGCCGAGGAAGGTGCCGGTGGTGAGGATGACGCGGGGACTCGCCAGCGGGCCGTGGCGCGCGAGGGTGACGCCTGCGACCCGTCCCGCCGTGAGCTGGAGCCCCACGACCTCGTCCTCGAGGATGGTGAGGGTGGGCAGCGTGGCGAGGTGGCGCTGGAGGATCTCGGGGTAGGCGTGGATGTCGACCTGCGCCCGGCTGGACCGAACCGCGAGCCCCTTGCGCGTGTTGAGGTGGCGGAACTGCACACAGGCGGCGTCCGTCACCCGGCCCATCAGGCCTCCCAGCGCGTCGAGCTCCCGCACCAGGTGCCCCTTGGCCAGCCCCCCGACCGCGGGGTTGCAGGACAAGCGCCCGATCGCGTCGGCCCGCAGGGTGACGAGGACGACGCG
>JAUHWK010000660.1 GCA_030424555.1 bacterium
GGCCGTGCTGTACGCCTACAACCTGATCCTGCAGCGCCGCCAGGCGCTGCTCGCCGGACCCGTGGAGATCGCGTTTTTCCAGAATACTGTCGTGTTCTGTGTTTATCTCGCCCTGGCGCCCTGGCTGGCTGTCATCCCGGGGACGGACCTGGTACCGGCCATCGCGGGCGCGTCAGCGCTCAGTATCGTCTCCATCCTGCTTCTGTCCTGGGCATACGCGCGCGCCGAGGCGCGCATGCTCATCCCGGTTGAATACACTGCGTTCATATGGGCTGCGCTGCTTGGCTGGGTATTTTTCGCCGAGGCGGTGACGCCCGCCACCTTGGCCGGCACGGCGCTTATCGTGGTGGGCTGCCTGATCGCGGCCTGTTCGCCTTCCGACGACGACCGGCCCGGCGCGGACTCCGATCCGGGATCCGACACCGATCCCACCGCCCACACCGACCTCCTCGACACCGACACCGGCTGCGGGGTCGCCACCTGGCAGACCGTCGGTCAGCCCTTCCTCACGACCTGGTGTACCGCCTGCCACGGGCCCGACCTCGGCCCCAACCAGCGCCAGGGCGCCCCCGACACCGTGATCCTCGCCACCGAGTCCGACGCCCTCCGGTTCGCCGGGCGCATCCGGATCCGCGCCCTGTCCGACGATCCCGACATGCCACCCGTCCCCGGTCCCTCCGCCGCCGAGATCGCGCGCATGGCGACCTACCTGGACTGCCTCGCGCCCTGATCCCCCACCCCACGCGGCGGGGTTACGCCCCCTGCCCTGGAGGGCGTCATGGCGGGCTTCGTGGTCGACGAGATGGGCAACTGCTGGGCAGACGACGACACCGAGCGCAAGACCCCCGTCCTGCCCCACCCCGAGCTGGAGGGTGCGCGCGCCCAGTGCCCGGACTGCGGGGAGCACATCTGGCGCCAGAAGCTCCGCGACCGGTTCACCTGGAAGTGCGGGGCGTGTGGGTGGGAGGACCCCACCTGGCATCACTGAGCCGGGATCACCCCGCGCCGCCACCCGTCCTGCCCCGGTGGGACGGGCACCATCGGCGGCGGCTCGTCCAGGGCGCGCACAAACCGGTCCCAGGTGTCGCCACAGGCATCCCACGTCGCCCGCGCCATCAGCCGCATCGCGACCCGGTCCACCACCCACGCGAACAGCGCGGCGTTGAGCGCGTCCAGCACCCAGATCGTCTGCCGCCACAGCGCGGGCGTACACGCCGGACGCCAGTGCCCGATGTAGTTGCGGGCCAGCGCTTCCTCCCGCTCCGCGTGCCGCACCAAGGCGGGGATCCGGTAGGTCTGCGCGGTCCAGCGGGTGTACGCGGCCTGCTGCACCTCGTTGAGCGCTGCGGCGAGCTGCCATCGGGCCGCCACCTCCTCCGGATCGTCCACGTCGAGGAAGGCCCGGAACACGTCGGGGAAGTCCACGCGGGGGGTGGGGCCCTCGGGGATGTGCAGGTGACGGCGCTCCAGCCAGGGGAACTGGGTGGTGATCACGGCCTGGGCGTGGGGGCCCAGGGTGGATCGGAACCGCACCCCGGCGTCCAGCCCGGCGCGCACCGTGATGAGGAACACCATCCCGTTGATGCGCGGCGGCAGCACCCCGAGGTTTGGGTACACCACGGAGGACGGAAACGGCACGACCGCACGGATCGGGGAGCACGCGGTTCGCCAGGTGTCGAGCAGGGCGTCGACATCGCCCGAGCGCCAGTGGGGCCAGGTCGCCTCCACCTCGCCGTCCGGAGGGATCCGCATGCAGCGCATCGACCGAATCCGGCCTGATAAGCCATGATCCGTGTCGAAGTCAGGATCCGCATCCCACACGGACCCGCTCACGAGGCGCGCTTGTCCATCATCGCCGGCTCCGACGCGACCGGCCCGGTCAGC
>JAUHWK010000661.1 GCA_030424555.1 bacterium
CGAGGGCAACCACCCCCACACGGCCACGACCCCACACTGCCACCGGCCCCGAGGCGCGCGGACGCTTAATCGCCCTTAGCGCTCACCATGGGGTGGGCCGGAAGGCGGTACGGAGGACGCATGACGCGTGAGGCCCTCGTGATGGTGTTGCTCTGCTGCTGTTCGGGACCCCCCGGTGCGGCCTTCGTCGATCATGGACCCGACGCCTCGATCGGGGTGGTCTGGGAGGACGAGGGCGTGGCGGCCTACGTGTGTGGGGCCACCGACGACACCCGCCCCACCTGGACCCGGTGGTTCACGACCACGGACGTCGCCGACGACGCGGTGGAGATCGAGCTGGAGGGGTGGACACTGGACGTGGCGCGCGATGGCGACCGCCTCTCGGTCGACCTGGTCGGTCCCGAGGACGAGGCTGCGTCCTTCGAGCCCACGGAGGTCGACGAAGGCGGCTTGTTTGAGCATGACGGCGCGTGCCGCGATGGCGTGATCGCCGGACACGGGGCGTCCACCGGGGCGTTCTGCGTCGACCCCGACACGCTGCTGCACGTCGAGCCGGTGGGCACCATCCAGCTGTCGGTGGACACGATCGAGGTTCGGCCGGTGGCGGCGGACGGCACGCTCGGCGAGGCCGTCGCCTTTGAGCGTGTGGGCCGATGACGGCGACGCTCCCGGGTCGATCCGCTGCGGCGGCACGCCTGGGGGCGTGGATCGAGGCGGGGGTGCCGCTGGTCACCGTGTGGGGCCTGGCCGGCATGGGCAAGTCCGCCCTGGTGCGGTCGGTGGTCGAAGGGCGTGACGCCACCTGGCTCGATGCGCGGGGCCTTCCCGCGGCGTCGCTGCGCCTGCCCGGGGCGGGCGACGTGGTGGTGTGGGACGGGGTGTCGCTGGCGGCGGCGTCGGAAGCCCTCGGGTCCCCGGGGGCGTCCTGGCAGGGCACGGTGGTGATCACCGCCCGCGGGCGGCTGCAGCTGGAGGCGGAGCGCGCGCTGGAGCTGGGGCCGCTGTCGGACGAGGCGGGGGCCGAGGTGGTCCAGGAAGCCTTGGCGGACTCCGCGATCGTGCTGGACCCTGAGGCCTGTGGGCGCATCGCGACGCACCTTGACGGGATCCCGCTCGCCCTGCGCCGGGCGGCGGACTGGATCGACGTGATGGGCGTCGAGGGGTTGCTGCACGGGGATCCAGCCACCTGGACCGGGCGGCGGGACGCGCCGCCCCACCACCGCACGCTGTGGACGGCCCTGGAGGATGGCGCGCAGTCTCTCGCGGAGGAAGATCGACGGGTCCTTGGGCGCTTGTCGGTCGTCGAGGGCCGGATCACCGCGGACCTCGCCGTGGCGCTGGCGGGCACCGTCGCACTTCCCGCGCTGCGTCGGCTGCGGGATGGGGCGTGGCTCGACGCACCGGTCGTGGGCGAGCTGCACATGCTGCACCTGGTGCGGGCGTTCGCGAAGGATCTCGCGGGTTCGGAAGATCCCGAAGCCGTCTCCGAGGCGTACCAAGCCCTGGATGCGTGGCTGCTGTCGGGTGGCGCGGAAGCGTGGGAGGCGCTCGATCGGCACGGTGCGTCGGCCAAGGCGTGGACGCCGCACCTCGACGATGCCCAGGCCGCCCTGGAGCGCGCGTTGAGCCAGGAGGCGGCGTGGTCGTCGGCAGCCCGTGGTCTGGCCTCCTTGCTGTCGGTCCTTCGTCCCGATGATCGGCTCGCGGCCAGCCTGGATCGGGCGATCGGGCAGGACGGGGACGATGCGAGTCTTCGTCGGGCACGCGCCCGGGTCCATCAGGCCCGGGGAGACTTCGACCGTGCGCTGGCCGATCTGGAGCACGCGCGGGCCCGCTGCACGGACGCGTCCCTCGACGGCACCCTGCTTCGC
>JAUHWK010000120.1 GCA_030424555.1 bacterium
GGCGAGCTGCTCGCGTGTCGGATCGGAGACGGCGGCCGCGTCCCGGCCGTCGCCCGCGTCGGGCCCCGCGTCGAGTTCGCGCCGGCAGTCCACCGCGGCCCCGAGGACCGCGTCCAGATCCGGGAGCGTGTCGAGGGCGAACCGAAGATTGTCGGTGACGAACTGCGCCGGCGTGTTGATCTCGTGGGCGATGCCGGCGGCGAGCTGGCCGATGGACTCCAGCCGTCGCGACCGCTCCAGCTGCTCGGCCAGCGAGACGCGCTCGGTGACGTCGTGAACCACCAGCAGGAGGTCGCGGCTGATCTGCGCGAGGCCGGGCTCCCCGTGCCGGGCCCGCTCGACGCCGATCGGACTGACGGTCACGTCCAGGGCGATCTCATCGCCCTCCGGCGTGCGGGCCAGCAGCTGGGGCTCCCGCCACTCGCGGCCGCTCGTCCGGACCTGCGTGATGCCCTCGCGCAGTCGTCCGAGGTCGTCTCCGCGCGGCTGGCCTCCTCGGCGCCGGGTGGGCTGTTCGGGGAGGCGGGCCACCCGTTGCTGTTGAGCTGGGGGCGCCTGGCGCGCGATGCCCAGATCCTGCTCGAGTGCCTTCCACACGGCTACCAGGAGCTGGTCGACTACGGGACGATCTTCGTCGATCCCCTCGATCAAGGGTCGCCCTCCCTGCTCCGGTGGCTTCAGCACGATCTGTTCGTCGGGTCCCACCCGTACAGCCTGGATCCACAGGGGTTCGAGGCGCGCGCGCTCGCAGCGGACGATCGATCGGTGCAGCTGCACACGGCCCACGGCCCGATGCGTCAGGTCGAGGTCTTGCGGGAGGTGTTGCTGGGCTTGCTGCAGGACGATCCCACGCTCCGCCCGCGCGACATCGTCGTGATGACCCCCGATGTGGAGGGCATGGCGCCGAGGATCCGGGCCGTGTTCGACGATGGGGGCGACTCCTCGCCCTTGCCCAAGATCCCGTGGGAGCTCACCGACCGTGCGGTGCGTCGTCAGAACCCCGTCGCCGAGGCGCTGATGGGGCTGCTCGCCCATGCCGAGGGACGGCTGGGCCGCAGTGAGGTGCTCGACTGGCTGTCGCTGGAGCCGGTCTCCGAGCGCTTCGGGCTCACGGTCGAGGACCTGGAGGCGGCCTTCGGGTGGTTCGATGCGGCGGGCATCGCGTGGGGAGAAGATGCGGACGATCGGTCCCGCCACGATCAGCCGGCGGAGTCCCTGCACACCTGGCGCTTCGGGCTCCGTCGTCTGCTGATGGGGGTCCTGCACCCCGACCGCGCGGCGGATCGGTCCGACGGCGTGATCGTCCACGGGGTTCGTCCGCTGGAGACCGTGGAGGGGGCCCGCGCGGCGTCGGTCGGTCGGCTGGTCCAGGCATGTGCCTCGTTGTTCGCCCAGCGCGATCGACTCCGTGCGCCGCGATCGATGGCGGCGTGGTCCGAGGCGCTGCTCGCGGCGCTGGATGCCGTGGTGCAGGTCGACGGTCGGATGGCGTGGCGGCTGGAGCGGGTGCGGACCACCGTGCGGGAGCTGGCGGCGGGCAGCGCGCGTCCGGTGTCGCTCGACGCGGTGCAGGCGGCCCTCGCAGGGGCCTTCGATCTTCCCGATGGCCAGTCCCATGGCGCAGGGGGCGCGGTCACGTTCTGCGGGATGGTGCCTGAGCGCGCCGTGCCGTACCGGGTCGTCGTGTTGCTGGGGATGGACGAGGGCGCCTTTCCCCGGGTGGGGGGGCGCCCGGCCTACGATCTGGCTGCGCGCGCGCCGCTACTCGGAGACCGGAGCGTGCGCGACGAGGACCGCACCCTGATGCTGGAAGCCGTCCTGAGCGCCCGGGACCACCTGGTCGTGTTGTGGACCGGCAAGGACCCGCGCACCAACGAGGCGCTTCCCCCGTGCGTCCCCGTGGCCGAGCTGCTCGATGCGCTCGACGCCACCGTGCCGTCCCCGGGGGAGGGCGCCAGGCCGTCGGCGGTGCTGCACCACGCCCATCCCCTGCATCCGCACGACCCCACCCGGTTCCAGGGCGATCCGCCCCAGGCGTGGGATCCTCGCTTGTTGGCGGCGATCCAGGGAGAGGGGTGCGGGGCCAGCGTGTTCCGGATGGCAAAGGATGCCACGGGAGACCGTCCGACGGCCCTCACGGTCGATCGGCTCCACGATGTCTGGCGCCACCCCACCCGGACCTACCTGCGGCGGGGGCTGGGCCTGTGGATCCCCAGGCCCGATGCGGCCTCCGGCGACGACCGTGAGCCCCTCGTCCTCGGGAAGTGGGCGCAGCGAGACCTGTTCGCCTGGGTGTGGCGGGCCGTTCGCTCGGGCCGTGACAGCGCAGAGGCGCTGCGCTTGTTGGAGGCCGCGGGGGACCTGCCAGCAGGCGGATCGGGGCAGGCGGAGGTCCTGGCCTTGCGTGCCCGCGCCGAGGAGATGGTGGGGATCCTGGTGGGCTTCGGAGGGGCGGCGGCGCTGCCGGAGCCGGTCGCAATCGATCACGATCTCGGTGGGGTGCGGGTGACGGAGACGGTGGACGACGTCCACGGCGACACCGTGTTTCGGGTGGCGGCGGGGCAAGGCGACCACGAGGAGTTGCTGGCGCTGTGGACCGACATGGCGCTCGCGACGGTGGCCGGCCGTCCGATCCGCCAGGGCATCGTGATCACCTGGCCCAAGACCGAGCCGTACTGCCTTGGCTTGCAAGCCGACGAGGGCGTCCTGCGCGACGCGGCCTCCTGGTTGGTGGAGCACGCGGTCCGTGCGCACGCCGAGCCGTTGCCGGTGTTCCGGAACGCGAGCCTGGCGCTCGCGAGGACCGAGCCGGACGCGTCGGACAGGTTGGACAAGGCCTTGGAGGCCTACCTGGGGGGGGAGCGCACGGCCGGTGACGCCGGCGATCGGTGGGTTCGCCATGCCTACGGCGAGACGATCCCGATCCTCACCGAGGACGAGGAGCTCGATCCGGTGTTCGAGACGCTGTCCAGAGGGTTGTGGTCGGAGGTGCTGGGCCGGCGGAAGACCCACAGCAAGTTGAAGGCGTGGGAGGTGACCCGATGACCGAGGCACACACCTGGGATCCCACCGGGCCGCTGCCGTGCGGGACCACCTTGCTGGAGGCGAGCGCGGGCACTGGCAAGACCTGGACCATCGAGGCGTTGGTGCTGCGCTTGGTGGCGGAGACGGCCATCCCCGTCGATCGGCTGCTGGTGGTCACGTACACGCGCGCGGCCACCGCGGAGCTGGGCGATCGGATCCGGCGTCGGCTGCGCGCGGCCTTGGAGGCGTTCCGGGCGCCACAGGCCGCGTCCTCGGACGATCCGGTCGTCGCCCACCTGCTTCAGGTCGCGGCGGCGCGCGATGATGTGGCAGGCTTTCGTGCCCGGCTGCGGCAGGCGATCGAGGCCTACGACCAGGCGACCATCTCCACGATCCATGGGTTCTGCCAGCGGGTGCTGCAACAGCATGCGTTCGAGAGCCGGGCCGCGCTGGATGCGGAGCTCGTCGAAGATGTGGACGACCTGATCGCGGAGGTCGCCGACGACCTGTACGCGACGGACACCCACGACGCGTCCGTGGAGGACGTCCAGGGCCGCAAGGCGATGAAGCTGGATCCCGATGGAACCCGGGCGCTCGTGAAGGCCGCGGTGTCCGATCCAGACCGGCGGATCACGCCCTCGGCCCACGACGTGGAGGCGGACCTGCCGTCGGAGGCGCGTGCCCTGGTGGAGCGCCTCGACGAGGAGGGGGACGCGCTCGTCGAGGCGATCGAGGCGGCGAAGTCGGAGGGGCGGTTCCGGAAGCGAACCACCACGTACTCGGGCGGCAAGGCAGAGGAGAGGCGGCGAGTCGCCCGGTCGTGGCTCGCCTCCGTCGCGGGCGGGGCGGTCGCACCCTTGACCGTCAAGGACGCGGCGTGGTGGTCCAGAGCAAAGCGCGCCGACTACGCGGCGGAGGGCGCCGAGGCGTTCGAGCATTCGCTGATGGACGCGGTGGCCGCGTTCGTGGATCGGGTGGGGGCCTGGCCGGGTGGGGTGCGGGCCCAGGTGGCCACCCGGGCGCGGGTCCGGTTCGAGGCGGCCAAGGCGCAGCGGGGGGTGCTGGCGTTCCAGGATCTCCTCCGACAGCTCGCCGTGCGGCTGGGGCCCTCGGCGGACCCCGAGGCGCGGAGGTTGCTCTCGGAGGCGATCCGTCGGTCCTACGACGTCGCGCTGATCGATGAGTTTCAGGACACCGATCCCCACCAGTGGACCATCTTCCGCACGGTGTTCGACCACCCCACGCGGCGGCTGTTCCTGATCGGAGACCCCAAGCAGGCGATCTACGGATTTCGCGGCGCGAACATCCACGTGTACGAACAAGCCACCGGGGTGGTCGGCGACCGCCAGTTCACGATGACGGTCAACCACCGGTCCGACGGGGCCCTGCTCAAGGCCCTGCACACGCTGTGGAATCGTCCTGGCGTGTTCGGGCCCACGTCGTTTGGGTGGGTCGACGTCGACCCCTCCAAGGCGGGCGCTTCGGCGCGGCTGCGTCCCGCGTCCCATGGTGCGGGCACCCAGGCAGCACTCCAGGTTCGATGGCTGGACGACGTGTCCAACAAGGCGCTTGGCGTGGCAGCGTGCGCGGAGGTGTGTGCCGCGGACGTGACTCGGCTCCTTCACCGGAAGGATGAGGTCTTGGACGAGGGGACGTGGCGTCGGGTGCGGCCGGGCGACGTGGCGGTGTTGGTGCGCACAGGGGCCCAGGCCAAGGCCATGCAGGCCGCGCTCGGGGCCCTGGGCGTGCCCGCCGTGTTGTCTGGGGCCGACAGCGTGTTGGCGTCGGACGAAGCCGAGGCCCTGGCGCTGTGGCTCGACGCCCTGGCGTCCCCACGGGGCACGGCAGCGCGGGTGGCGGCGTCCACGGCGCTGTTCGAATGGACCGCGGCCGATCTGGCGGCGCTGGATCGCGAGGACCCTGTGGTGGCCGCGCGATGGGACGCGTGGTTGACGGATCTCCAGCGGTGGCGGGGGATCCTGGTCCGGGATGGGCTGTTGCTCGCGCTCCGGACGGCGCTGTTCGACCAGGGTGTGGTCGGGCGGCTCCTCGCGCGCCCCGGGGGAGCCCGACGTCTCACGAACCTGCTGCACCTCGGAGAGCTGGTCCACGCGTTCGCGACGGAGCGTCGGGCTGGGCTCGACGCGATGCGGCGCTGGCTCGCGGTGCGCCGGATGGACGATGAGGTCGAACGCGATGCCCGGGAGCTGCGCCTCGATCGCGACGACGACGCCGTGCAGATCATGACCGTCCACAAGTCCAAGGGCCTGACTGTGCGGTTCGCGTTCGTGCCGTTCGCGTGGGCGGCCCGCGTCCAAGACCCGCCGCTGGGTGCCCTGGTCCACGCGGGCGAGGGCGACGAGGCGGCTTCGCAGTGGCTGCATGTCGGGATCGACAAGACGGCCCCGGCCACGGCGGCGGCGCTGGCCGCCCACGCGCGGGAGGCCGCGCAGGAGGATGTGCGGCTGCTGTACGTGGCCGTCACCCGGGCGCGGCACCAGGTCGTCTTGTACGGCACGGACCAACAGGCCACGGCCGGCTCCGCGTTGGCCTGGGTGCTGGCGGGGCACCCCGATGGCGAGCCTGGAGAGACCATCCCAGTCGACGCGGCGCGGGAGGCCGCCGAGGCCCTCGCAGCGCACCCCGAGATCGCGTTCTGGTCCGGCCCGGGCCCTGCGGTCGAGCCATGGGTCGAGTCGGATCGGGCGCTCGGCGACCTGAGCGTTCGCCCCTTCACCCGCGGGCCGCTGGATCCCTACTGGCGGCGGCACAGCTACTCGGCCTTGTCCCGAAGGGTGGGGCACGACGAGGTCCCCGAGGATCGGATCGGGGTCGATCGGGACGGCGCGTCTCCTGCGGATCCGGGGATGGCCGCGCCCGAGCCGGGTCCTCCTGGTGAGGATGTGCCGCTGGCCGCGTTCCCTGGGGGGGCCGAGGCGGGAACCGCGCTGCACGCGATCCTGGAGCATGCCGAGTTCACGGGGGTGACGTCCGACACCCAGGCGCTGCACGGCGTCGTGGCCGAGCAGCTCGACAAGCATGGATTCGACGGCGCCACCTGGGCCGATCGGCTCACGCCAGGCATTGCGGCGGCGATCCTCACCCCGCTCGGCGGCACACTGGAGGGGCTTCGTCTCGCGGATCTCCCCAAGACGGCGCGGCTGGACGAGCTGCGCTTCGACCTGTCGCTGGCGGTCGGGGAGCCCGGGTCGTCCACGCCGGTGGGGGTCGACGGCGTGCTCGACGTGCTGGCGTCTCGGGAGGCGGAGGGCGTGTTCCCGGCGGGGTGGGTCGACAGCCTCGACGGGCTGCGTGGGGTGCAGATCGCGGGGTTCCTCACGGGGGCGATCGACCTCGTGTTTCGCAACCCCCGTCCCGGCGGCCGGTGGTGGGTGGTGGACCACAAGTCCAACAAGGTCGCGCCCCGTGCGGATGGGGGGCTGGACGTCTCGGCGTTCCGTCCGGAGGCCCTGTCTGCGGAGATGGCCCGTCACCACTACTTTCTTCAGTACCACCTGTACCTGGTGGCCCTGCACCGCCTGCTGCGGTGGCGGGTGAAGGACTACGACTACGACCGTGACGTCGGCGGGGTCGCCTACCTGTTCGTTCGGGGGATGGTGGGGCCGGACACCCCGGTCCACGGGGACCGGCGCGCGGGGGTGTACCTGGATCGGCCGTCGGCGGCGGTGGTCGAGGCGCTGGATCGCGCGCTTGGAGGGGTGGCATGACGTCGGCAATCGCATGGTGGGGACGGACCGAGGACGAGCAGGAAGCCCTCACGGCGTGGGCGGCGGGCTGGCCCAGCGCGTGGTCGGAGCCGACGGCGCTGCACGCGGTGGCGATGGCGGCCACGGTTCCGTTGCAAGGGGCGCTGCCGGATCCGGCCGTCCTGTCGGCGTTGGCGCTGGCTGCCCGGGCACCGATGGCGGGCCACGTGTGCGTGGCGCTGGACACGGTGGAGGCACCGGAGGATCACCCCGACGCCGTCCCGTCGGATCGTGCCGCGTGGCGAGACGCCGTCGCGGCGTGTCCACTGGTCGGTGGGCCGGATTCCGAGGAGCCGACCCCCTGGGTCCTGGAGGGATGGCGGCTGTACCCGACCTGGTCGTATGGACACGAGGTCTTGCTGGCCCGCTCGCTGGGTCGACGGCTCGCGGCGCCTGCGGCGGTCGCGGATCCGGCGCTGTTGGCGCAGGGGCTGAGGCGCCTGTTCCCACCACCCAAGGGCCTGGGGCGTGCCCTCGATCGCCAGCAGCTCGCGGCGGCGATGGCCGTGCTGCGCGAGGCGTGCGTGATCAGCGGCGGTCCGGGCACGGGAAAGACCTGGACCGTGCGGCACGTGCTCACCCTGGTGGTGGCGCAGTGGCTGGCCGATCCCGCCCGGGAGGGTCTCCCCCGCATCGCGGTGGCGGCACCCACGGGCAAGGCGGCCGCCCGGGTGGTGCAATCGATCCGCGCGGGCCTGGATGAGGCGTGGCTGGAGACCGTCCGGGACGTGCTTCCCCCCGGCGCCGTCGACGCCGAGACCCTGCGGGCGCTGCTCGATGGGCTCCCGCCGTGGACCCTGCACCGGCTGTTGGGCTGGCAGCCCGCGTCCCCCACCCGGTTCCGCCACCATGCCGACAACCCACTTCCGTTCGAGGTGGTCGTGGTGGACGAGGCTTCGATGGTCGACGCCGCGATGATGTCGCACCTGGTGGACGCGGTGCATCCGGACGCCCGGCTCGTGCTGCTGGGCGACCGCCACCAGCTCGCCAGCGTGGAGGCGGGGACCGTGCTGGCCGACCTGTGTGGCCCGGCCTCGGGTCCCGAGGGGTCGATGCACCTGGGGCCAGAACTGCGCGGGGCGCTCGGTGCGCAGGCGGGGATCGAGGTCGAAGGGCGCCTCGGGGCGGTGTCGGCCTCCGGGCCGTGGGACGGCATCGCGTTCCTCACGCGCAGCCGACGGTTCGATGCGCGCAGTGGGGTGGGGCACCTCGCCCGGGCGTGTGTGGCTGGGGATGCGGACGGTGTCCTCACCCTCTCCGGCGTCGCCCACGGGGTGCCGGGGGCGCTGGTGCTGGACGACGAGGGCCGGGTCGTGGGGCCCGACGTGTTCCGCGTCGATCCCACCCCCACCGGGCGCCTGCCGCGCGCGGTGGCCGAGGCGGTGCTCGATCGGCTGGCACCGGTCTACGGCCTGCTCGCATCGGGTCCTGCAGCGGGCGACCGGGTGGCCTGGCTCCGGTCCATCCTGGAGGCCGCCGAGGCGGCCCGCCTGTTGTGTGCCCACCGCCAGGGGGCGCTCGGTGTGGACGGGGTCGTGGCGCAGCTGGAGCGCGGTGCGGCGGCCCGCGGGTGGGTGTCGCTCGACACGCCGATGTACGTGGGGCGGCCCGTGCTCATCACCCAGAACGACCCGGCGAGCGGGCGCTTCAACGGAGACGTGGGCATGGTGGTCCCGTCGGCCTCGGGTCAGGGCGTGGTGGTGGCGTTCGATCGGGGGGACGGGCAGGTGGACGAGGTGTCTCCGGCGCGCCTGCCGGCCCACGAGACCGTGTTCGCGATGACCATCCACAAGAGCCAGGGCTCCGAACACGACGACGTGGTGGTCGTGCTGCCCGCGCGGCCGTCCGCGATCGTCACCCGCGAGCTGCTGTACACCGGGGTCACCCGGGCCCGAAAGCGGGTCACCGTGGTGGGGACGGATGCGGTGCTGGAGGCGGCGGTCCGCAGCCGCGTGGTTCGGGCAACCGGATTGGCGGATCGCCTTGGACGCCCCCCGACCGACGGCGCCTGAAGCGGGCGAGGCCGAGGTCTGGCGGCCCCTTGGCCGACGCGGCGGCCGGGAGATCCCATCGAGGGAACCGCCCGGACGTCTCGGCGTCCGGGCGGCGTGTGGGCCACGGGCATTCCGGAGCAGAAACCGGAAGTCGAGGCCTGGGAACAGGCCGATAGGCCCGTTCGGCGCGCTAGGGCATCAAGGCGTCGGCCCGCTGCACCAGGTCGATCATCTCCGCCTGTAGGACGGTGCGGCCGTTCGCGGGCCAGGCGTCCTGCAGCAGCGTCTGCACGGTGACGAGGTCGGGCACCGCCACGTGTTGGCTGTGGGACAGGACCTCGGCGAACTCGGCGACGGCCGCGCCGGCTCGGAAGTCCGGGGAGGCGTCGGCAAAGGTCGGGGTGATGCCGGCCCGATCGATCCCGAGTGTCTGCAGGGTGCTCGCGCCGCCCTCGGGCGGTTGGTGGCGGAGCCGCACCTCGGCCAGGGAGCCGGGCTGCGCCGTGAGCTCGACCTCGTAGTAGGCCACCACCTCATGGCCCGCGCCGATGTCGCCCGCGTCCACGGAGTCGTCCTCGAAGTCGTCGTGGGCGAGCACCCGGTTGACGTACCCGATCAACCGCCAGCGCTCGACGGTGTCCGCCTCGAACGCCACCTGCACCTTCACGTCCCGCGCGACCACCTGCAGGGCCTCGACGAGCTCGGTCCCGGCGACGTGCAGCGCCTCGTTGGGCGAGTCGATGTAGGC
>JAUHWK010000121.1 GCA_030424555.1 bacterium
CCAGAAGGCCCCCAAGAAGCGAGCGCACTGGAACCAGCGACGTCGCCGGTACGACGAGATGCTGTCCAGCAACGAGCCCACCCAGCTCGCGGCCCTCGTGGGCGAGCTGGCGGCGGTCCAGGCCACCAAGGCCGACAAGAAGCAGGTGCTGTCGTTCACGGAGCGTCGTCTGTTCGACAAGGTCAAGGACCTGCTCGCGCGCGAGCTGGCCGCGGTCACCGGCAAGGCGGCCGAGACCATGCGCGACGACATCGAGCAGCACCTCGAGGCCGTGGCCTGAGGGTCACGCCTTCGCGGACGTCTGCGCGAGGAACGGCAGGACCGCGTCGAGGAAGGCGTCGGGACACTCCAGGTGCGGGTAGTGGCCCGCGCCGTCGATCATCACGACGTCGCCGCCCAGCCGCGCCGCGACCTCGGTGGCTTCGGCCTCGGGGTCGGGGAAGTCCGAGTCGGCGCTGCCCATCACGAAGCGAGACGGGCAGCGGACCCGGTCCATGCGGACCGCGCTGTGGGCATGGTCCGCGCCCATCATGGTCGCGAAGGCCGCGGCGTGGGCAGGGCGCGACAGGCTCTGGCGGATGGCGTCGCGGTGCGCGGCGTGGTCGTCGGGGCGGGCTGAGGGAAACAGGCGGTCGTGCAGGCCCATCCACACCGCGACCCGCCACGGGCCGCCCATCAGCAGGCCCACCAGCGCGCGCATGGGCCAGGACAGATCGGGACCGCGCGTGAAGCCCCCGATGAGGACGAGCCCTGCCACGAGATCGGGCCGCTCGACGGCGGCGTACACGCCGGATCCGGCCCCGATGGAGTTGCCGAGGATCACGGCCGGACCGGCGTCGAGGTACTCGATGAGCGCGAGGACGTCGTCGCCCACCAAGGCCCCGTTGTAGCCGGAGAACGTGGCGTCGCTGTCCCCGTGGCCGCGCAGGTCGATCGTCACCACCCGGTGGCCTGCGGCCGCGAGCGGCTCACGCACCCGTCGGAACTGCGCGCGCAGGTCTCCGATGCCGGGGATCAGCACCAACAGCGGACCGGGGGTGCCGGTGTCCTCGTAGGCGATCCGGCCCTCGGGCCGGGTCAGGAACGCGGTGTGGGGGCGCGGCGAGACGGTGTTCATGGGGTCCTCCAGGGCAGGCGCTGCAGTGCCGACCTGCGCGGGAGGTTGTACGGCGTGCTGTGCCGGGGCACCGTGACCAGGTCGGCCGGGCACAGGGTCCGATTCGGCCACGGGGAGACGGCATGGCGCTGGCGGATGTGGGCGTGTCGTCGCGGGTGGTTCGGCCCGTCGTCGCCGGGTTGGTGGCGGCTGGGGTCGATCCGGTCGCGGTGCTAACGTCGGTCGGGCTGTCGCTGGAGGCGATCACCGATCCTCAGGCACGGCTCCCCCACGGTCCGGTCGCGGCGCTGTGGGATGCGGCGGGCACGGCGACGGGGGATCCGGCGTTTGGGCTGCACGTCGCAGAGGCGATGGATCTGTCGGCGTTCGACGTCCAGATGTACGCGTACCGGTGTGCGCCCACCGTGGGCGAGGGCCTGGACGCGATCGTGCGGTTCCATCGGCTCACCCACGACGCCTCACAGGTTGCGGCGCTCGAGGTGGGGGATGCGCTGGTGCTGCGCCACACCCTGCCGGGGGGGCACCGCCTGCCGGCTGCGGCCGCGCAGTTCGTGCTGGCGGTCGCGGTGCTCGCGGCCCGGGACGCCGTCGAGGGGCCCGTCCCGGTGCGTGCGGTCCACCTTCAGGCGGCGGCGCCCGACGAGGCCTCGGCCCATGTTCGGGTGTTTGGGGTTCCTCCCGTGTTCGACGCGCCCCACAACGAGGTCGTGTTTCCCCTCGCGGTACGGGATCTGCCCCACCGGGCCGCCGACCCCGCGCTGGGGGCGATCCTGCGGCGCCACGGCGATGCCCTGCTCGCGGACCTTCCACGGGTGGATGGGGTGGTCGAGCGGGTCCGAAGTGTGCTGATGCACGCGCTGCGGGGAGGCAATCCATCTGCAGACCACACGGCGGCTCGACTCCACCTCAGCGTGCGCACCCTGTCGCGGCGCCTGCGGGAGCATGGCACCACCCACCAGCAGGTGTTGGACGGGCTGCGTCAGGAGCTGGCCGAGCGCTACCTGTCCGACCCCTCGCTCTCGGTCCAGGAGGTGGCGTTCTTGCTGGGCTTCAGCGAGCCGAGCGCGTTCCACCGCGCCTTCAAGCGGTGGACGGGCCGGTCTCCGGGAGCCCTTCGCACCGCGCCTTGAATGCCTGGTTCATGGTGTCGAAGCCTCGCGCCGTGGC
This sequence comes from bacterium, assembly GCA_030424555.1. Lineage (GTDB taxonomy): Bacteria > Myxococcota_A > UBA796 > UBA796 > JAUHWK01. Next base: position 2,285 of record JAUHWK010000121.1, read on the forward strand.
CGTGCCGATCACGGCGAGCAGAGGGGAGACCGCCCAACCCTCGAACGACTCCTCGTGCACCAGCCGGCAGGCGTGGTCGCCCTGGGGGACGAGCATGAACCGATGGGTGCCGTCGAACACGCCGGGTCGGATCAGCTGCCCGCGCCACGCGAAGCCTTCTCCGGGCGCCACCGTGGTGACGGTCGGCTGCATGGGGAACGTCCACCGACCGGTCCGAAGGACGACATGCAGGGCCGTGCCCACGACCAGCTCGCCCTCCAACGAGACGATGAACGGGTTCCAGTCCGGGTACGCCGCAAAGTCCGTGAGCACCGTCCACGCATGCGACGGTGGCACGGACAGCGCGATCTCGGTTCGCAGCGTGTGGGTGGCCATGGGGGAGGGTGCCTCCTGCGATCCGGTACCCTGTCCAGCGCGGGGTGCTGCCGGGCGCACGCCACGGTTCGTCACCCGGACTGCCCGCGGGATCGAGGCCTTGGAGGGGACGACCCGGCGGGGGCGGGATCGACCCGACCTCGGCCTTGAGGAAACGGCGTGTGCCGGGTCCGCAACCGCCCTGACGAGGACGGGAGGGATGCGATAGCGGCCCGTCGCACCGCGGCTGCTCTGCCGCGCGCGAGAGGAGGGGCGATGTCGACCCCGCCTGTTCAGCTGATCCGTCCCGGCCAGTTCGCCTCGGACGCGCATTACTACGCCCGGGTGCCCAACACCCGGCTGCACCCCCTGGTGCGGTCCTTCCTGAGCCTGGGCAACCAGCGGATGGTCCAGCGATACTGCCACCTGCACCCCGAGGCGGATCCGGCGGCGGTGGCCCAGGTGCTGTCCACGGTCCCGCGCTCGTTCCGCTGGGCGGGGGCGGACCTGCTGCACGTCACCGACGAGCGGGGTGTTCGCGGCAACATCGTCATCGAGACGAACTCCTGTCCGTCCGGCCAGAAGTCGATGCCCTTGCGCAAGGAGGACGACGACCTCGGCGGGTACCGCCTGCTGCTGGAGCGCTCCTTCCTGCCGATGGTCCGGGCGGCCCGCAAGCTGCCGGAGGGCCGTCTGGCGGTGTTGTGGGACAAGAACGAGATGGAGACGTCGGGGTATGCCGCCGCACTCGCCGACCTCACGGGCGAGCCGGTGCTCCGGGTCCACCTTCCCCGCGATGGCTGGGAGGCCCACGCCCGGTTCGACGCCGGGGTCCTGTCGATCCTGCACGAGGGCCAGTGGGAGCCCATCCGGGCGGCGTTCCGCTACGTCACCCAGCAGCCGTGGACGCGGATCCCGCCGATCACGCGCACGCTGATCTACAACCCCGTGCTCGCCTGCCTCGCGGGCGGGCGGAACAAGCTGCTGGCGTCCAAGGCCTACGACCTGTTCAACGCGGACATGGCGCCGACCGGCCTGGGGATCCGGGTGCCGGAGACCATCTGGGATGTCGCCCTGCCCGAGGTCCCGCTGTGGGTCGAGCGCATGGGCGGGGTCGCGGTCGTCAAGGATCCCTACAGCAACGCGGGGCAGGGGGTGTTCACGATCACCTCGGCGCGCGAGCTCCAGGCGTTCATGGACACCAAGCACCGCTACGACCGGTTCATCGTCCAAGCTCTGGTGGGCAACCTCGGCTGGACCAGCCGCACGCAAGGGGCGCGGCTGTACCATGTCGGCACCGTGCCCGATCGCCACAACCGGATCTACGTCGCCGACACCCGGTTCATGGTGGGGGTGGGTCCTGAGGGCTTTTTCCCGATCGCGATCTACGCCCGCCGTGCGGCGGAGCCGCTCGCGGATGCGCTGACCGACAGCACCGACTCGTGGAGCATGTTGGGCACCAACCTGTCGGTGAAGACCGAAGACGGCTGGACGACGGCGTCGAATCGGTTGATGCTCATGGACGAGCGGGACTTCAACCGGCTCGGCCTGGGGCTCGACGACCTGACGGAGGCCTACCTGCAGACCTGCATGGCGGTGATCGCGATCGATCGCATGGCGGAGCGCCTGCGCAGCGCCCGCAACACCTTCCGGCGCCGGCTGTTCCGCAGCCTGGTGCCCGACCCTGCCCTCGTCGAGGAGATCGCCCTGTGAGCATCCCGACGGTGGACCGGCTCGCGCTCGACGACCTTCCGCGCGGGCGCCTACACCGCCTGTGGCTGCGGATGACGCACGACGCCCTCGCCGAGCCGGTGAGCGTGCCGGTGCTGGTGGTGCGCGGCGCCAAGAAGGGCCCGTGGGCGGCGGTGACGGCGGCTGTGCACGGCAACGAGGTCAACGGGGTGCCGGTCATCCACGCCCTGTTCGAGCGCCTCGACCCGACCAAGGTGCGGGGCACGCTGATCGGCGTGCCGGTGGCGAACGTGCCCGCGTTCTTGCTGCGTCAGCGGCGCACCGACGATGGCCACGACCTCAACCACCTGTTTCCCGGCAAGGCGAAGGGCAAGGAGGCGGAGGTCTACGCCCACCGCTTCTTCAAGCACATCGTCTCCGACCTCGACCTGTTGATCGACCTGCACACGGCGAGCTTTGGACGGGTGAACTGCCTGTACGTGCGCGCCGACATGACCGACCCCACCACGGCCCGGATGGCCCGGCTCCAGCGCCCGCAGATCATTCTGCACAGCCGCCCGGCCGATGGGACGCTGCGGGGTGCGGCGGCGGCGCGCGGGGTGGCGGCCGTCACCGTGGAGATCGGCAACCCCCATCGGGTCCAGCGCGACCACGTCCGGCGCACGCGCGCGGGGGTGCGGGCCGTGCTGGCGGACTTCGGTATGATCCCCCGCCGGGCCCCCTCGGTGCCCGTCGACGATCCGGTCGTGTGCCATCGCTCCAAGTGGCTGTTCACGGATCGCGGGGGCTTTCTGGAGGTCCAGCCTCGGGTCACGGATCGCGTGGAAAAGGGCGATGCGGTCGCCACCCTGGTCGATGCGTTCGGCGAGCCGATTCGAACCTACGAGGCCCCGCGAAGCGGCATTGTGATCGGCCACTCGGTGGATCCCGTCGCGGACACGGGGGCGCGCATCCTGCACCTTGGCGAGATCGCGCCACCGGATCATGAGATCCTGCAGGGGGAGACGACGACGTGAGGGTGGTGTTCCTGGTGAACGACGTGGCGACGGTCTCCCCGGTCCAAGCGACCGCGCGGTGGATGGCGCGCTGCGTGGCCCGGGGACACACCGTGCTCGTCCTGCCGGTCGACGAGGTCGACGTCCTGCCAGGCGGGGTGGTGATCGGGCGCGGGGTCCGGTGGGTCCAACCGGTGGCGAGCCCCGAGGCCGTGGCGGCCCTGTCGGAGGCACCGATCGAGGCCGTGTCGTTCGACGACGTCGACGCCGTGATCGTCCGCACCAACCCAGGGCGGGATCCGCGGCGGCACCTGCACGATCTGGTGCTGCAGCAGCTCACCCTGGTCGAAGAGCGCGGCACGCCCGTGCTCAACGCACCCCGCGGCCTCGCCCGGGCCCGGTCCAAGCTGTACCTGTCCTCGCTCCCCGAAGACACGGTTCCGCCCACGCTGATCACCCGCAGCATCCGGGGCGCCCGCGACTACATCGCGTCCCTGCAAGGGCCGGCCGTGTGCAAGCCGCTCGTCGGCACGCGCGGACAGGACGTGTTCCTGGTCCAGGGCCCCGACGATCCCAACGTCCGCCAGATCCTGGACGTGTTGTTCCGCGACGGCCCCGCGATGGTGCAGGGCTTCGTGCCTGGCGCCTCCGAGGGTGACATCCGCATCCTGCTCGTGGACGGGGAGCTCCTCGCGCGGGACGGCGCGGTTGCCGCGGTGCGTCGCCGTCCGGGCGCCAAGGAGTTCCGGAGCAACGTCCACCTGGGCGGCGAGGCTGAGCCCGTGGAGCTCACCGACGACCACCTGGCCCTGGTGCAGACCCTGGGCCCTTACCTGCGCGCCGACGGCCTGTTCCTGGTCGGGCTGGATGTGATCGGGTCGGTCGTCGTCGAGATCAACGTGTTCGCGCCTGGCGGGTTCGGGGACATCGAGCGGTTCACCGGCGTGGACCTGCTCGACGACGTGGTGGACGCGGTCGAGGCCAAGGTTCGGGGCTGAAGGTCAAGGTGCGTCGGTGTCGGGCGGCTCGATGATTCGGTACTGAACCGGGACCTCGGCGCGCTCGGACGCCAGCCATCGGACGTCCCCCAGGCACGCATGCGGGGCGTGTCCGATCGACGGGCCGATGCCTCGGAAGGATTGGGACGGCGGGGTTGACGGAGGACCTGGATCCACCGTGGGGTTCGTCAGAAGGCTCACGGACCGGAGGGGAGTCGATAGCGGATGGTCACGGCCACGTCCTCGCTGGTGACGGTGTCGGTGCCACCGAATCCGGCGTCCTGGGAGGTGATTGCGAAGGAGGCCTCGTCACGTTCGCCGAACCGGAAGAGTCGGTCCACGCGGGCGCCGTCGACGGTGTCGGTACAACCCTCCGGGGGGGGCGATGCGCCCGGACGTCGGGCGGACCAGCACAAGGTCTCAGGACTGGACGGGGGTTGGGGTCCGAGGGCCACGTCCTGCCATTCGCCCTGGTCCCAGATCTGCAGCCGCACGCCGGGCACCGCCAGGTCCTCGTCGTACCGGGTCTCGGCGCCTGCGACCCATCGTGCGGTGATGCGGTTGAGCTCCGCCCCTTCGGCCCCCGCGGCGTCCAGCGCGACCGTGAATCGCTGCGCGACCGACTCCAGCTTGTACAGGGGAAGTGCCCAGGTGTCGGATCGGATGCCCCCGTCAGAGCCGCCGAACACCGTGATCTCGTCCCGTCCCGCATCGTAGGTCATGCCGTTCTCGTTGCGGGGCGGGGGTTGGACCGAGGTGTCGATCTCGCTCCATGTCGTGCCGTCCCACAGCCACGTGTCGTCGAGGTACCCGGGCAGGTCGAAGGTGAACCCCCCGAACAGGATCACGCCGCCCCGGTAGGGGTCGTACGCCATCCCGGGTGTGCTTCGCCCGTACGGCGGGGACACGGCTGGCGCGTGCTGGGTCCAGGTCGTTCCGTCGTACTCCCAGGTGTCCCGACGCTGCCCACCCATCATCAGCATGACCTCACGGGACTCGTCGTAGGCAAGGGACACCCGGGCGGAATCCTGGGGAGGTCGGATGGGCGGGTCACGCTCCACCCAGTCCACGCCGTCGTACTCCCAGGTGTCGTTGCACACGGGGATGTCCGGGTCGCATACCGTCGTGTCGGTGAAGAACCGCTCGCCGCCGAACAGCACCATCACCTCCCGAGCCTCGTCGTATGCGAGGCCGTGGTGAATTCGCCTCGGCGGTCGCTCAGGGGTGGTCTGCGCTTGCCAGGTGGTTCCGTCCCATTCCCAGGTCTCGTCCAGGAAGGTCCCGTCGTGTGCTCCGCCGAACATCACCACCACACCGCGCGCGCGGTCGAACGCCGCCTTGGTGTACTGCCGGGGCGACGGCGAGGTGGCCGGAGCGCGCTGGGTCCAGGCGGTGCCGTCCCAGGTCCACGTGTCGTCGAGCAGTGTGTCCCCGACCCCTCCGAACAGGACCGTCTCATGGCGTTCTGCGTCGTAGGCCTGGGCGAATCGCGACCGGGCGCCGGGCTCGGACTCCAGGCACCGGACGTCCCATGCCGGTCGGGGGCCGATGACCATACAGGAGACGGGCTGCGAGGTCCCGTCGGTGCCTCCCATCAGCAGGACCCGGCCTGTGCTCGGCTCGTGGACTGCGACGGAGGACGCACGGGTGTCTGGCAATGATTGCGTGTCCTCGGTCCATCCTGAGTGTGCTCGCCAAGCCCACACGTCGTCGAGCGACCCGGACACACCGTGGCCGCCGATCAGCAGGACCCCAAGGTCCATGGCGTCCACCATCACCGCGTCGCGGCGGGCGGGAGGGCCGGGCTCCGCGGCGGTCCAGTCGAGACCGTCGTAGGTCCACGTGTCGTCGCGGAGGGTCCCGGCGCTCTGACTTGGCAGACCGCCGAACAGGACGATGCGTTGGTCGGCCGTGCTCCAGGCCATCGCGGCATCCACCCGCGAAGGGGGCTTGGTTGAGGTGACCACTTCGGTCCATGCGTCGCCGTTCCACTCCCACGTCTCGTGGGTGTCGCCGTTGCCTCCGGCGAGGACGGTGACGCCGCGGACGGGGTCGTAGGCCATCGTGTGGCGTTCCTGGGATCCGGGGGTCGGACCTGTCGGCTGGCGCTCTGTCCACGCGTGCCCGTCGAATTCCCAGGTGTCCCCGGGCAGACCGATCAGCTGCCGTCCGCCGTACAGCACCGTTCGACCCCGGGCGGTGTCGTGGGCCATGGCGTGTCCGTTGCGGGGCGTGGGGGACACGACCCCAGCCGATGGACTCCAGCGCGTGCCATCCCACACCCAGGTGTCGCCGAGGAACGTTCCGGCATTGCGTCCGGTGCCCCCGAACAGGACGGTCTGTCCCGTAGCTGGATCGTGGGCGGCCGCGTGGTTGTGTCGGGCAGGGGGCAGCGTCGCCACGGGGGATCTCGACTGCCAGCCCGCCGACGCCCGCACGGTGCCGACAGGGGTGGCCCACGCCTCGGAGGTGGTCGGATCGTTGGTACGGAGGGCATCGTGCCGGCGGGTGGCGACGTACGCGTGGGGGTTGGCCACGATGCTTCCGACCACCTTGCCCCCCAAGGTGGCGGTCCACGAGACGTCCCGCACCAGCACGGGGTCGGACAGCGTGCCCCCTCGGCTGGCGGTCTGGAGCGTCAAGGCCGCGGCGTCGGCACCGGTGGGCAACGAAAAGGCGCCGTCGCCATCGGCGGTGGCGCTGCCCAGCAACGCCCCGGTCGAGGACGACGCGACCACGAGCTGGTCGGCCCCCACGGCGCCCGCGGCCCCCTCGACGATGAAGGAGGCGCTCTGCCCCAGCGATGCGCCCCAGGGCGCTCGGTGGAACACGATCCGCTCGGGCGTCTCGACGTCCGGCACGTCCGGTGGCTCCGTGTCGAACACGATCTCGACGCCCAGCGGCATGGCATCGCTGGCGTTGCCGACCTCGTCCTCGAGCACGACCGTGAACCTGGCGCTGCCGGACGCAGCCTGCGGTACGGAGTCGAGGACCCACAGGGTGCTGCCGTCTCCCGGTTCGGCGCCCAGGAGGAACTCCGGCGTGCCCTCGGTCTGGACGAGGGTGGGCGTGTCGCCGAGGGCCTCGTCTGGGAACACCCGCAGCGAGGCGGAGACCGGCGCGCCCGTTCGCGGATCGGTGGCGGACAACCGCAGCAGTCCGGTCCCGCTGGCCGGCGCGAAGGCCGGGGGGCGGGTG
>JAUHWK010000122.1 GCA_030424555.1 bacterium
ATCACGGCGCGCGGCTATGCCTGCGTCTATCAGGATACGCGCGGGCGCTATGCCTCCGAGGGGGAAGACCGGGTTTATTTCGATGATGCGGAGGATGGCTACGACACCATCGACTGGATCGCGGAACAACCCTGGTGCAATGGGCGCATCGGCATGGCGGGCTCCTTGATGTATCCAGGATAAACCTAATTCGCGGCGGTCAGCGCCGCAAGCCTCAGAGGTCGAGTTCGGCCCAGACGGGCACGTGGTCCGACGGCTTTTCGCGCCCGCGGATGCCACGGTCGATCCCGGTGTCGACCAGGCAGTCGCCGCCGTCGTACGACCACGTGGCACAGTCCCAGTTTCCGTACACGCTGCCGGACACGCCATCGCAGTAGCCATCGCCCACGTTGCTGTACGCGTCGCCGCACGCCCCGTCGCAGTCCAGCACGTAGCCGTACCCACACCCTGCGGTGTCGTAGGCCCCGAGACCTGAGTCCCACCCGCTGTCCTGGGGGTTGGAGGTTCCGGTGTCGCCCGAGTCCTTGCCCGCACCGGAGTCCTTGGTGCCCTCCCCCGCCGTGTCGAGATCCGCGGCCTCGAACGTGTCCTCGGCGACCTCCTCGTCCTCCGAGCCCTCGTCGGCACCCGCCCCCACCAGGTCCGACGTGTCGGCCCCCTGGACAGGGACCACGGTGGAACAGGCTTGGGTCGTCAGACCGACCCCCACGATGAACGACGCCACGGTGCGCATGCTGCCCCTCCCACATCGCCGAGGCTGACACGCACACGACGGACCCACCGGCTTTATCGGGCGACGCAGGGCCAGGACGCAGGCCTTCGGGTCTTCGCAAGATCTGTCCGCGGACCGTGCCCCGATCCCCCGAATCGGCTGGCCCACGGGGCCATCGCACCATTAGGACGGGGCCGCGCACCAAACCGTGGAACGTCCATGCCTCCCCGCACGGGTATCCGTCCCCTCCACCGAGGGGCCGCCATCGCGTTGTGGATCCTCGCGATCGCAGGCTTCGCCCGCACGTTCTTCCTCCGATCGCTCGCCGATCCGGAGGTCCTCCCGCCGCTGCCCGACCACCTCGTCGTCCACGGCGTGGTGCTCACCGCCTGGTTCACCTTGCTGGTGGTCCAGTCCGAGCTGATGTGGCGCAACCTGCGTGCGCCCCACAAGTGGCTGGGATGGGCGTCGATGGCGGTCGTGGTCGGCGTGGTCGTCACCACCCTCAAGGCCACCTCCCAGCTGATCCCGATGTCGCTCGCGAAGGGGGTCCCCCTCGACGAGTCGCTCCAGCACCTGTCCGGTGTGAGCTGGGGGAACGTGGTGCAGCTCGCCGTGTTCGTGGGGCTGGTGGCCTGGGCGATGGTCGCGCGCCGGGACCGCAACACCCACATCCGGCTGATGCTGATCGCGACGCTGGACATCACCCTGCCCGCCCTGAGCCGCATCGGACGCCTGATCCCCATCCACGACGCGATCGGCCCGTTGATCGGCACCGCCGTCCTGTTCGGGCTGATGGTGCGCGACGATCGCGCCCAGAAGGGAGAGATCCACCGGGCCACGCGCTGGGGCTTCGCGATCATGGTGATCGTGGTCAGCGTCGGCGCGGGGCTCGGCGCCCTGCCGTTCGGACAGCAGATCACCCTGGCCGTGGTGGGGATCGACGCCCCCTGACCCGATCCCTCAGGCCAGCTGACGACCGCTCATCGGCATCGCAACCTGCGGGACCGGCTCCCCCGTCTCGGCGTACGCCGTGGCCGCCGCCACCACCTGCTCGAAGGTGGCGCGGTTCTGCGCGGGCAGCACGAACGCGTCCAAGAGCTGGCCGAGCACACCCAGGCCCGTCTGCCACTCCATCTGCAGTGTGAGGCGGGTGCCGTCCCCCTCCGGCTCGATCACCACACGCGCTGCACAGTGTGGCGTCGGCGGCGCGGGCCCCCGCACCATGTCGACCCCGATGACCAGCCCATCGGCCGGCCGCTCGAGGATCTCCTCCCGCACGGTCATGCGCGGACCGAAGTGGCACTCCCGCACCGCCCCGACGCCGGTGTCGGGCGTGCCCTCCACGCGGTGGGACGACTGGAGCATCGGGTGCCACACCGCCCCGTCCCCAAACGGCTCGTACAGGGTCCACACGCGGTGCGGCGAGGCATCGATCCACCCTGAGGCTTCGATCCCCGCCCGGCGCGCCCGCCGCCGGGTTCGGCCCGCGATCGCCCACGCCACCGCCCCCACCAGCAGGGCGACCCCAACCACGGGCTCGGTCGTCCCGATCCCGACGCCCGCGATCGCCGCCGCCCACGCCGACAGATCCGCGGCCAGAAGGCCCATCGCGCCCGGGGTGGGCCTCCCCGCGTCGGCACGCGCCCTCATGGGCCCACCCCGGCCTGAAGATCGCAGAACCACCCGTGCCACACCCCGAGCTGGGGCTGACGGGGACCGAACGCCAGGCGCTGGGTGCGCGGCAAGCTCTCCCACACCGCTCGGTGCGCCTCGTAGCCCTCGACCGCCTCGTCCACGAAGCGGCGCAGCAGCGACGCGGTCCACCCCGGAACCCGGCTGCGACGCATCGCGATCCCGATGCGCACCGCCACCCGGCCATCGCCCACCGGCGTGCAGGACTGGACGTACACATGCGGCCACAGCGGGCGCCCGAGCCACGCCAGGGTGCCCCGGTAGGTGACGATCCCCGCCCCCCACCACGCCACGTCGAGCCGACCGACGAGCTCGCGCATGGTCCCCTCCCCGCGCCGGATGCACTGCGCCACCCGCAGCACCGGCCCCTCCTGCACGGCGTCCAGCTCGAACCGCGCCTGGTGCAACAACCACCCGTGGGCTTCGTCCACCGCGTCCAGGCTGAACACGCTCAAGGGGGCGTCGAACACCATCGGCTCCGACCAGCACAGCGGCGCCCACGCGGGGTCGAGCAGCTCCGGGTAGGCCTCAGGCTCCCACGCCGGCGGCCCGTCTCCATGCCACAGGCACACGAGCCCGTTGCGCTCCAGCACCGGCCAGGACTGCGCATTCAGATCCGCGCACCCATCCAGCGCATCCGGCCCGTGACACGCACCGTCGGCCGACACCCGGAGCCCGTGGAACCCGCACACGAGGTGGCGTCCGCGCACCCGGCCCAGGCTGAGGTCTGCGCCCCGGTGGGGACACGGGGCGTGCAGGATCCCCACCGCCCCATCGTCCCCGCGGAACACGACCAGCGCCTGCCCGTCGAACACCGCGCGCTGGACGTCGCCGCGCCCGAGGTCTGCCGACTGGGCCACCGCGTACCAGCCGGGCGGCACCACGTCGGCGACCGTCTCCACGCGGACGCCCGCAGCGTCCCCGGGATCGACCAAGGAAGGATCGGACTGGGTTGTGGAGGCGCGCATGCCCCCAATCTACCGCACGCGACCCACGCGATGCGTGGGAAATCCGCGTTCGATGCGACTCCCCAGAGGACCGATCCCTCGATCAGGGACTGCGGGCGGTATGGACCATGATCGCGGTGCGCGTGCCGAGGGTCCGGGCCGCCTGGTGTAGCGTCGTGCGGATGGTGTGCGCGATGGCCTCGTCGGACAAGCCCACGATCCGGTCGCCCTTGCCCTCGCGGCCCTCCAAGGTCGTCACCGTCCGCATCGCGTAGGTGGGCACCGCCGACGACGCGCTCGGGGCCTTGAGCAGGACCGGCTCGCCCGTCGACAGGTCCGTCACCGTCACCGTCGACGCCACGGAGACGACCGCCCCGACCTTCGCCCCCTTGTCCGTCCGTGCCTGATCGACCTCGAACGTCAGCGTCGCGCGCAGGCGCGGCGCCACCGACGACCGCTCGATCGCCCCCGCAAACCCGCCCCCGCGCACCAGGCCCTCCACCTGGGTCAGCGCGCCACGGGCCACCCCATCGGCCACCACCCGAACGCCCTCGCCCGACCGGAACCCCGCCGCGACCACCGCGTCGAGTCCTTCCGCTGGGCGGTCCCCGATCGCGATCCCGGCGACGACCACCTCCAGCGGCTCCGTCCCCACGCGGGCCGACCCCGGCACGAACAGGTCGCCTGCACGCACCGGTCCGGCCTTGGTGACCCAGGCCGCGCGCACCTGATCTCGGCGGTGCTCCGCCACCCGAGCCACCCCCACCAGCCGCAGCGGCCCACCGAGCGCCTCCCCGGTGCGGGGATGGGTCAGGGTCTCCTCGACGTGGTGGACCTCGCCCAGCACCCCGACGGGCAGCGGGGCGTCGCGGAGGTCCCACCGCACCCCCTCGGCCGAGCCCTGCAGCACGGTCGCCGTGGGGCCAGCAGGCGGGGGGGCCGCGGCGTCGTCGTGCCACAGTCCGCGCAGCGCATCCTTGATCGCCGTGACCCGAAGGTCCTGGGAGAAGCTGTCCACCAGGGCGGCACGGGTCGGGACGTCCTGCTGGTGCTGGGCGACGAAGGACGTGACCAGCGTGCCCTGCCGCGCGTCGTACACATCGACCTGCACGCCGGCGGACGCCTGGATCATCGCCGCCCCGGTGGGGTCGATGTCGTGGGTGGTGGCAAGGTGCCACACCGTGGGCACGGCCACCATGTCGGGGACGCTCTGGGCGTTGACCAGCCGCTCCCGGGGAACGTCGATGCGCGCGCTCTCGGCGAGCTGGGCGCCGATCAAGGCCGTCCCCCCGGGGACGACCACCCACCCGTTCTCGGCGAGCGCGTCCTCGACCCACATCGCGACCTGATCGCCCGACGTCGATCCCTCCGGCATCGACACGGCCGGCACCACCAGCACGCGCGGGACCCCGGCCTTGGGCGCAGCGCCGAACCGCTCCAGCCAGGCGCCCACCTCGAGCGGCGCCGTGGGGGCCTGCACCCGAACCCGGCTCACCCGCGGCGCGAGCTCGACGACCTCCGCCCGTCCGCCACCCGGCGTGCGGTAGCGCTCCCCCACATACGCGCCGTCTTGGGCACCCCGCGCCACCCACGCGCCGTCCGGGGTCCGCCGCACGACCTCCGCCGTGAGACGCCCAGGTACGAACCCCTCCCGCAGGCGCGCCGTGGCGTCCGCGACCCCCTGATCCACCAGCATGTCCCGCAGCGTGGCCGGGTCGTACACCGTGTCCGTGCCTGCCACCGACCCGCTGACGATCCAGGTCTGGGGACGGCTCGCGAGCACCTCGCCCGTGCCCAGGTCCACCGCGAACGGGGCGAGCGTGGCGCGCACGGTCGTGGACGACTTGGCCCCCGGCAGCGTCACCTGCCGCTCCTGGTACCGAACCAGCCGCAGGCCCAGGTGCACCACCGCCTCGGCGTCGGCGCGCACCGGACCTGCCTCGCGCGCGCGTCCCTGCGCCACCAGCGTCGGCCAGCCCTCCACGACCGCCGTCTCGAATGCCCCCAGCAGCCGATCCAGCAGCCCCGGCGGCACCGACGACCCCTCAGCGGTCAGCACCTCGGGCAGGACCCGAATCGCCACGCCCTCGGGCTCCGCAGCCGGCGAGAGCGCCACCAGGGCCGCGAGCCAGATCCCGATCATGGGACGGCGAACCGCCAGACCCCACCGGCCGCGCTGGACTCCGCCCAGGCCGCCGTGGCCGGATCCGCGCGCAGTGCAGACGCCAGGGCACTCCGCACCGTGCGCGGGGGATCCTTGGTGGTCACGACCACCTCGACGGTGCCGGTGTTGGCGTCCGCGAACCGCTGCGCCACCCCCACCACGCCAGGCACCGCCCCGAGCACACGCTCCGCGGCGTATCCGTCATCGGACGACGCGCCGGACAGCTGGATCACCAGCTCCCACCCGCGCTCGGCACGCCGGGTCCAGTACGTGACCAGCTGGCGCTGCAGATCGTCACCGACGATCTCGCCCACCCGACGCCCGGCCGACGCGGCCGCCGTGGAGGCATCCTCGGCCAAGGCCGCCTGCGAGCGCGCCGTGGACGCGAGGACGTCGCCCGTGGAGGAATCGACCACCCGCGCTGCGAGGCTGGCGGTCGCCTTGTGGACCCCGCCCTCGACGCCATCGTAGGTGATCGACGTGGCCCCGATCAGCACCGCGTCCGTGCCGTACCGCAGCCCGAACTGAACCGCGATCTCGCCGAGCCGCTCCCCATCCGCCATCGTGTGGACCACGCTGCCCCCGCCCGCGAGGGTCTGACGCATCTCGTGGGCGGCGCGCGACTCGACCAGGCGGACATCGGCCCGCAACAGCTGCTGGGCGATCGCCGCGCCGCTGTAGGGATCGGGCACGGCCAGCTTGAGCGCCTCGGGCGGGAAGTACTCCACCAGCGACAGGTCGAAGGTGTGGCCATCGGCGTACGACCCACTGGACTCCGCCGCCGCGTACGCCTCCTGCTCCGATGCCCGCACATGCCCGGACGCGGTGGTCTGAGACGCCGCCCCGACGACCGCCGCACCGCCCCGACCGCGGGCCGCACCGATCACCGCCTCTTCGTGGGACGCCGACGCGGCCGCATCCAGCGACCGATCGGACGCCGACGCGACGGACGACTCCTGGAAGGCCGTGTCCACGTAGGACGTCTCGTGGACGTGCAGCTCGCGGGCGACCTGCTGGGCGGCAGGCGTCTCGTCGGCCTTGAAGTACTCCTCGATCAGCACACCGACGGTCATGCGCGAGGCGGCGAGCGCGACCGTGATCCCCACCGTCTCCAGCTCGGTCACCAGGCGATCGCGGTCGATCCCCACCCGCACCGTGACCTCGTACTGGCTGGGACCCTGCAGCTCGTCGACGATCACCGTCTCGGAGACCAGCGCCCGGGCGACGGGCAGCACCTCGCCCTCGATCGTGGCCTGCTGCGCGCGGACCACCTCGTCGATCCCCAGCGCGAGGATGGCCTTCCAGACCGCCTTCTTCTGGGCGTCCAGCAGGGCCATCTCTCGGTAGCCGAGGACGTCCTTCTTCTTGATCTTGCCCGGGGCCTGGGCGACGCCGTGGCCGGTGTGGGTCAGGATCTCTCCGGCCTCGGCGACGGACGGACGCCCCACCAGGACGCCCATCCACACCCACAAGACCAGGGCCTGTCGCCCGACGAAACCACGCATCACGCCCTCCGGGAGCCCCCGCGAAGGGGGCCGATCAGAACTCGGACTCCTCGGTGATCGGCTTGGCGGAGTCGTAGTCGGCCGGCTCGATCTTCCGGGTCTTGTAGATGGCCTTCATCGTCTTGTTGACGGCCTTGTTCTCCTGCGTGAACGCCTTGACCTGCTTGTCGAGCGCCGTGAACGAGGCCTTGATCGGCTTGAACACGGTGGGGTCGACATTGCCCGACGCCATGCTGGTGGTGAGCGAGGCGATCGACGTGCTGAGGGGCACCAGGTCCGGGATGAGGGCCAGGATGTACAGCGACGCCTCGAACCGCTTCATGTCCGCGGCGCGAATGCGCTCCTTGGCCAAGTCGTCCAGCTCGCCCTTCTCCTTGGAGGCGGACGCGATCGCCTCGGTGACCAGCGCCTCCTTGGCGAGGATCTGATCGGCCACCTCGGGGCTGAACGGCTGGGCGCGGAGATCGGCCAGCTCCGCCTTGAGCTGCTGCACCTGCTCGGTCTTGCCCAGCGCATCGGCCAGCTCGAGCTTGGCGATCGACAGCTTCTCCGCCCCGAAGGTGAACTTGCGGGCCATGTTGTCGATGGCGCCGGGCAGATCCGCCAAGGGGATGTCGCTGCCGCTGGTGGCCGCCCCCACGCTCACCCCGGGAAACGCCTGGGACGCCACCGGAACCGCCGCCACAGACACTGCAACCAACGCCAAGAATGCAACCGAACGCATGTCCCCCCCCAAAGCCTGGTAGGTACGCCGCACCGCGCGGCCCCCCGGCCCTAGCCGGTGCCGCCCGATCCGGGCAAACGGTCCCGCCAGTCCACGGGCGACGCCATCATCCGCAGGACCCTTCTGCCCGCGGCCAGTACCCTGCCGGGACGGCGAGGAGGACACACGCTGGGCCCCTTCCGGCGCGCTAAGTAGGCGCCAACCGCCGGCTATTCCCGCACAGACCTTCCTTCGATCCCAAGGACCACGCGATGCAGCCGATCCTCCCGCTGCTGCTGTCCACCTTCGCTGTGGTGGGGTGTGGTCCGAACGTGGAGAACTACGACCAATCGTGCTCAGTTGACAGCGACTGCGCGATAGTTTTTGAGCCCCGCCCATGCAGCTGCCCATTCGCCCACGCAATCAATGTTGATGAGCATCGTCGCTGGGAGGCGGCAAGGAAGGCGGTGCCGGTGGTTTGTGTGGAATGGGAACTATCGGTATGCAGGGCAAGCTTCAAAGTTCCTGTGTGCGATGCGGGCACTTGTACGCTTGAGTTCCAAGACTTGCCCGATGATCCCTAGACCGGCCTCACCCGTCGGACCGTCGACAGCGTTCGATGTGCCCATCGCTCACGCCATCGGTCGAGCTCGAGGTCTGTCGCCGCGGCGTGGGATGCTTCGACGAGGGGTGACCTGCTCTGCGAATCCTGGCTCACGGCAACCGCGAGTTGCGACCAAGGCGACCCGCCCGTCCTGCGACGCGTCAGCACCACCTCCACGACGGACACCCGATGGGCAACCTCTACTTCGACTGGCCCCTCCGTGACTTCGAGCACTTCAGCCTCGCGAACAGGTACACCGACCACCTCATCCTCCCGTGGCATGCCACGGCGAGCGAGCTGGCGACCACGCCCAGCGAGCAGCGTCTCGCGGCGTGGCTCGGCGAGCGCTCGCAGGCCCGGGGCGTGATCGGATGTGTGGGCTTCGGCATCGCGGACATCCCCTGGACGTCTTCCGGCTGGCAAGCCCAGCGCGAGTTCCTTGTTCGCACCATCGCCCGACTCGCACGCGGCGAGTCCTCCTGGCCATCCGCCTTCACGCGCTATCGGTGGCCTACCGAGGCGATGGCACCCATCATCATCAGGAGGTCCTCGCAGCTCCAGGTGTGGTTGCAGGGCTGGGACCACGCCAAGCTGACGGCGTCGCGAAGTCCGGCGTTGTTGGCCCGAGGTTTCTCGTGGTGCCCTTCGCGGCCCTACCCGCCGGCGTGGCGCGGGCTGGCCTGGGACGACACCCCCATCGGGCTCTGCCCCGAGCACGGCATGTGGTGCCCGGCACCGGAAGGTTTGATCCCCGAGTGTGTCTTCTGCGACGAGACATCTCGGCAATCCGTGTGAACGGCGGCGTACCCGATCCTCGGCAGGCGTCAGACGACGTGCGCTCAGGCCGGAGGGCCGATCCACCGCCGACCCCTGCGACAAGACAACGTCACCCCCCCACCTGGATCCCGTTGTCGACCTTGCCGTCAACCATCTGGCCCTGGTCCGATCCGTCCGACACACGGCACACGGAGAGGCGTAGAAGGACCAAGCGATCTGGAAAGCCCCCAGCCCACGTCAACGCCCCCATCCGTACCACCCGAGGTGTCCACGCCGGGAACGCCACGGACCGAAAGGGACCGTTCCACTGTCGAGCGCGACCAGCCTCCCCGATGAAGCCACCTGCTCAAGGGCAGGCTTCCCCGAGGATACCGCTCACATCACGTCGAACCGGGCGAAC
>JAUHWK010000123.1 GCA_030424555.1 bacterium
ATCGCCGCGGGACACGGATGCTCGGGCGCGAGGCGGTAGTCCAGCGCGAGCACCCGTCCGCCCGCCTCCCGCGCGATGCCGGTGAGCAACACCTGGTGAGACCGCGGCGAGCCGAACACGTAGCCCCCGCCGTGCAGGTACAGCATCAGGCGATCCGTGCGGCGGCGCCGGGGAGCGACCATCGCGGAGGACACCCCCTCCAGATCGCCCCAGACGATGTCGCAGCCCCGCTTCGGGGAGACCTGCGCGGCGGCGTCGATGCGGCGGCGCACCTTGGCGGGGGGGGCCCCGGTCCGCGCGAACTGCTCGCGCATCACCGACTGGACAACCTCGTGGGCGAAGCCCCAGCCCGGCAGGCGGGGACCATGGCGGAATCGGCGGGCGGCCACCGCCCGAACGTGCCGTCCGTAGTGGACGATCGGATGACGACGCGGCACGACACCTCCGGGCAGCGCCTCGGGGGAGGCACGGCTGCCCTGTCGCCTTGCCCGACCCCGCACCCCCTGTCCACCTCCCGGAGGCCCGATGGCCCGTCCCCGCGTCGTGCTCGCCGGCTACGGCTTCGCCGGCCGGGTCCGCCATCGGCTCGGGTGGCTGCGGGATGGCCGCGTCGAGCTCGTGGGCGTGATCGATCCCGATCCCGGTGCCCGCCGCGAGGCGGAGCGGCACGGCTTGGTCGCGGTCGACGGCCTGCGCCACCTCGCCAGCATGGGCCCCGACCTGGTCAGCGTGTGCACCCCGCCCGACCACCACGTCGAGACGGCGATCGCCGCGATGGAGGCCGGGGCCGATGTGGTGGTCGAGAAGCCCCTCGCGCCGACCGTCGCCGACTGCGACGCCCTCATCGCCCGCGCCGACGCGCTCGGTCGCCGGGTGGACGTCGGCCACAACTTCCGGTTCTCCGACGCCTGGCGCCAGCTCCACCGCTGGATCGACCGGGGTGACCTCGGCCAGGTCCAGCAGGTCGAGTTCCACATGACCAGCGGCGCCGGGCGCACGGTGCCCCCGTGGACCGGCGCCATGCCCGGCGGCCTGCTCGGCGACGAGCTCCCCCACGCCGTGTACCTGCTCTCCGACCTGCTCGGGCCCCTGCGGATCGACCACGCCTGGGGCGACCGGTCCGGCCCCCGCCTCCAGACCGTCCTGCGGGCCGAGGACGACCGGATCGGCCTGATCTCCGCGTGGCTCGACGGCCCCCGCACCGAGTGGTGGATCGCCGTGGGCGGCACCGACGGCATCGCCTTGCTCGACCTGTTCCGAGACAGCGCCACCTGGGTCCCTGGAGAGCGCAGCCGGACCTACCGCACGATCTCCGAGGCCCCCCTCCGGGCTGGCGCAAGCCTCGTCCAGGCCGTCGCCCGCCAGGCCGCCCGCCGCGTGATGGGGCGCCACCTGTATGGCACCGGCGCCCTGCTCTCGGCCATCCTCGACGCCCGTCATGCAGGCGCCCCCCCGGTCGTCCCGCTGACCGAAGGGCGGGACACCGTCGCGCTGCAGCAGGCCCTGCTGGACGGCGCGGGGCTCCGCTAGAAGGCGCTTCCGCGGATCGCCGACCGAAGCGCGGCGCGCCAGACCGCCACCGCCCCGTCCACCGTGTACGGCGACGGATCGAAGGCGGGAGGCGGCCCGTCGAGTGCGCGACCGATCCCGCGGGCCAGCGCCACGGGATCGCCTGGCGTCACCAGCACGCCCCGATCGCCGAGCAGCTCGCGCGGCCCCGTCGGGCACGACGTGGCCACCACCCGACGTCCACAGGCGAGCGCCTCGACCAGCGCGCCGGGCAGGCCCTCCTGCCGCGACGGCAGCACGACGAGGTCGGCCGATCCGATCCAGGGCAGGCCGTCGTCCACCGCGCCCACCAGCTGGACCCGGTCCTCGAGGCCCAGCCGAGTCACCTGCGCCTGCAGCGCATCGCGGTCCGGTCCGTCCCCCACCAGCACGAGCCGCAGCGGGCGCGCCACGAACGACATCGCCGCGACCAGCACGTCCTGCCCCTTCTGCTCCGCGAGCCGTCCCACGCAGACCGCCAGCGGCACCTCCGCGTCGAACCAGGGGTGATCCGGGGTGTCGGTCGCCCGAAACGGCCAGTCGCTCGGCAGGACCGGATTGGGCAGGACGGTGATCGCCGTGCCCGGCGCGACCACGGCCTGCAGCTGGGCGGCCAGCTCGTGGGAGACGGCCACCACCCGGTCGTGGGGACGACCCGGGAGACCCAGCCACCGCGCATCCGAACGGGAGGGCGGCAAGTGGCGCGTGCGGAACAGCACCGGGTCCACCCCCGCCATGCGTCGGGCGGCCAGGCACGCAGCGTTCGCCTGCTCCTTGGCGGACACCACCGCATCCGGGCGGTTCGCCCGAAGCCACACGGCCAGACGCCACACGGCCTGCGCCGCCCCGGCTGGATCGTCCCAGGCCGACGACGGGCCGCCCAGCGCCACCACCTCGACGCCGTCCGGCACCGCATGCGCCAGCGCGCCCGTCCGCGACGACACCAGCAGCGTCACCCGATCGCCCGTGACCACCAGGCCATCGGCGAGGCCCAGCATCACCCGCTCCACGCCACCCATGGGCAGGTCGCGCAGCACGATCGCGACGTGCATCAGGTGCCCCGCAGCCCGGCGACGAAGGCCTGGGGGTCGTCTCCGCGGCCCAGCGCCTCCAGGAACGCGGTGCCGACGATGCACCCGTCGGCGTGCCCCGCGAGCGCCGCCACGTGCTCCGCCCGACGGATCCCGAACCCGGCACACACGGGCTTGCCCGCGATCGCGCGGACCCGCGCCAGGTAGTCGTGGATGTCGCCCGGCGTGAGGTCGCCGCCGGTGATCCCGGTGACGGTGACGGCGTACACGAAGCCCCCCTCCCCCGCCGTGAGGCGCCGCAAGCGCTCGTCGGGCGTCACCGGGGTGACCAGCGCGATGCGCGCCAGGCCGCGTCGGGCACAGGCCGCGTCGAACGCGGTCGCCTCCTCCAGCGGCAGGTCCGGCACGATGAACCCCGACACCCCGGCCGCGAAGGCATCGTCCACCAGGCGGTCGATCCCGTGCGCCAGCAGCGGGTTGAGGTAGCTCATCAGCACGGTGGGACAGGCGATCTCGTCCTTGCGGGCCGCGAGCGTCTGCAGGATCCAGGGCAGGGTCGTGCCCGCCTCGATCGCCTCGCGGGACGTGCGCTGGATGACGGGGCCGTCCGCCATGGGATCGGAGAACGGCACGCCGACCTCGATCGCATCGGCTTGCTGGGAGACGGCGACGAGCAGATCGCCGAAGCCCTCCCGCGTGGGCCACCCGCTGGTGACGTAGGGCATGATCGCCGGGGATCCCGGGTGCTTCGGGGACCGGATCGCGGCGGACAGGGTCAGGGCGGGGGTGGTCATCGCTCGCCAGCCTCCCAGGCGGACAGGATGGGCAGGTCCTTGTCGCCGCGGCCGCTGCACCCGATCAGGATGCGCGCCCCGGGATGGCCCGCGGCCCAGCGCTTCGCACCGGCGAACGCGTGGGCGGTCTCGACGGCGCACAGGATCCCCTCCAGGCGCGCCAGCTCGTACAGGGCGTCCATCGCCGCCTCGTCCGGCACGACCTCGTAGGTCGCCCGGCCCGTGTGGTGCAGGAACGCGTGCTCGGGGCCCACGCCGGAGTAGTCCAGCCCCGCGCTGACCGAGTGGGTCTCCTGCACCTGCCCGAACGGGTCCTGCAGCAGCAGGGAGTAGGTGCCGTGCAGCACGCCGGGGGTGCCCAGCGCCACCGTGGCGGCGTGCTCTCCCAGGCCCGTGCCGCGACCGCCAGGCTCCAGGCCGACGATCGCGACGTCGTCGGCGAGGAAGGGGTGGAACAGCCCCATCGCGTTGGAGCCGCCCCCCACACACGCCATGACCACGTCGGGCAGGACGCCGGTGGCGTGGACGAACTGCGTGCGCGCTTCGACCCCCAGGACCCGCTGAAACTGTCGGACCAGCCACGGGTACGGGTGGGGACCCACCACGCTGCCCAGGCAGTAGAACACCCCGGCCGGATCGCTCACCCAGTGACGGAGCGCCTCGTCGATCGCCGCGCGCAGCGTGGCGTCGCCGTGGGAGACGGGCCGAACCTCCGTGCCGAACGCCTGCATCCGGCGCACGTTCGGCGCCTGACGCTCGACGTCGACCGCCCCCATGTACACGATGCAGGGCAGGCCGACCCGGGCCGCGGCCGCGGCCGTGGCGACCCCGTGCTGCCCAGCCCCCGTCTCCGCGATGATCTGGGTGGCGCCCATCCGCTTGGCGAGCAGGCACTGGCCGAGGGCGTTGTTGACCTTGTGGGCCCCGGTGTGGGCAAGGTCCTCCCGCTTGAGCCAGACCTCCGCGCCCCAGGCCTCCGACAGCCGCCGCGCTGGCGTGAGGGGGGTGGGGCGTCCAACCCACGCCGCCAGCTCGCCCGCGAGCGTCTCGAGGAAGCCGTCGTCCACGAGGGCCGCCTTGGCCTCCTGCTCCAGCCGCTCCAGGGCCGGCACCAGGGTCTCCGGAACGTACCGGCCCCCGAAGGGTCCGAACCGTCCCTGGCCGTCGGGCCACGCATTCCAGTCGATCGGCTCGTCCACGCGATCCTCCGTGGGGCGCAGGGGTAACCGGGGATGGGTGGGGCGGGATCCGGTGTCGCGCTACGGCCTCCCCAGCCCGGAGCGTTCATGCGTCCCCTCCTGATGCTCGCCCTGCTCGCCGCTGTCTCCCCGTCCGCCTGGGCCGCCGACCCGGTGGCCGGCAGCGAGGCCCCCGGGAAGGGCGACATGTGCCGGCGGCAGGCCTCGATGTCGATGTCGATGGGCCTGGTGATGGACCCGGTCGACCCCGAGGCCGCACCCGAAGGCGACGTGGTCCAGAAGATGCTCGCGGCCACGATGGGGTCCGCGCCGCTCACCTTTGAGGCCTCCGACGACCAGACCACCCTGATGCGGGTGATCCGGCCCCCCCGGGGAGACCGCAAGCCCGGGCGGTACGAGGTCGTGTTCGAGCGCCGACAGGCCCAGCAGCCCATGGGCGAGCCCACCGTCGATCCCCTCCAGGGACGCACGTTCGACGTCGACGTCGCCAAGGGCAAGGTCAAGGAGTCCGGTGCGGGCCCGGTCGACGAGGAGACCACCGCGCGGGTGCTGGGCGCGGTGGGCAACCCGTCCGAGGCCTGCGGCAGCCTCGACTTCCAGGGTGCTCAGCTCATCCCCGGTACCCAGGTGAACCTGCCGATGCCCATCGGCGACCTCGCCGACCGCGCCGAGGTCCAGGCCACGGTCGCGCGCCTCGGCACGGAAGGCGGCCGCGAGACCGCGTTCATCGACGTGGCCGCCACCGCCGACGCCCCCGCGGGCCAAGGGGTCACCATGCGCCTGACCGTCGAGGGCACGCTCGTGGTCGACGTCGACACCGGCCGCACCACGGGCATCGACCTCACCGGCACCGTGGCCCTCGACACCGGCGCGATGCCCGCCCTCGGCGGCGTGTCGCTGCAGGCCGACGGCCCCCTGACCATGCACATCGCCACCGCCTGGTACGACCGCGCCGGCCGCAAGCTGTACGACCGCACGGGGGAGTGAGGCCGCCCCGCCTCACCACGTGCCGCCGCGCCAGCCGCCGGGCGCGTGGTCGGGACCGAGCAGCGGCAGGCCTCCAGCGCGGGCCAGGAGCCGAGGCGTCGTCGAGACGGTCTGGACGCCTGCGAGGATCCACACCCCGTCACCCGGGCCCCCAATCCGCATCCCGTCGACGTACAGGTCTGGGAACCCGCCGGCGATGGTGCGACCGCGGATGTCCACCCCGGGGACGATGGCCAGCAGGGTCGCCGGCTCGCGCGCTCCAGGGACATCGGGATCGTGCCACGACACCGTCCCCGAGAGGCGCACCGCCAGCTCCGGTCCCGCGTGGTGACCCGACCCTCGATGCATCGTCACAAACCGGCAGAGGCGCAGCGGCTCCTCGTAGACGCGCACCGGTGTCAACGCGCGGGTGCCCTCGACCTCCTCCTCGGCTGGCGGCGCGAGGACCGGCACGGTGTCGAACGGTCCCTCGTCGGGGACCTCCACGGGCTCGGCGGCGTGCGCGACAGCGATCAGGGCGACGAACAGCATGGTCCCTCCAGGCATCGCGACAGGACGCGACGCCCTTGGACCTTGCCACGGTCTGTCGCGTGCGGAGCTTCGCACCGCGAAATCGGTGGCCGATCCGTCTCCCACGGGCCACGTTGCGGCTTATCCGTAGTCGCGCGGATCCTCAGGAGGGTTTTCCGATGTCCGAGGCACACCTGTCGTCGACCCCCCGACCCGTCCCGGGCCATGGCTTCCTCGGCGAGCCCCTCCGCATGCCGCGCTTTGGACCGAGCGCACCCCGTCGCCGCCCGGCCGGCGCACCGCCTCCGTGTCGTCCCGGTCGGGACCGCGTGAACAGCCCGGATTCCCCCTCGCGCTAGGTCAGACCGCCCGATACACGCCGCGCCCTTCCTCCACACCGGCGACGCGCTCGCGGTCGTCCTGGTGTCGATCGAGGTGGAGGCGCCCGTGTCCGACCGTCCGCTCCTGCTCACGCCCGGCCCGCTCACCACGGCCGACGCGGTTCGTGCCGCCGCCGGCCTCGACCACGGCTCCCGCGATCCCCTGTTCGTCGCCCAGAGCGACGAGGTGCGGGCGAGGCTCGCGGGCCTCGTGGGCGATCCCGCCGAGTGGGCCGCGGTGCCCCTGCAAGGCTCGGGCACGTTCGCGGTGGAGGCCGCCCTCGGCACGCTGGTCGGTCCCTCCGATCACTTGTTGGTCGTGATCAACGGGGCGTACGGCAAGCGCATGGTCCAGATCATGGAGCGCATCGGCCGCACGGTGTCGTCGGTCGCGTTCCCCGAGGAGACCCCGGTCGATCCCGCCGCCATCGACGCCGCGCTGGCCGCGAATCCGTCGATCTCGCACGTGGCCGTCGTCCACTGCGAGACCACCACCGGGGTGCTCAACCCCTTGGCCGAGGTCGCCGACGTGGTCGGCCGCCACGGCCGCCGCCTGATCGTCGATGCGATGTCCGCGTTCGGCGCCGTCGCCCTCCCCGACGACCTCTCCACGTTCGACGCCGTGCTCGCCTCGTCCAACAAGTGCCTTGAGGGCATCCCGGGCATCGGGTTCGTGATCGCCCGCCGGGCCGCGCTGATGGACGCGCAGGGCAACAGCCCGTCGCTCGCCCTCGACCTGTACGACCAGCTCGTCCGGTTCGACAAGGACGGCCAGTGGCGGTTCACCCCGCCCGTCCAGGTGCTGTCCGCCCTGCACGCCGCCATCATCGCCCACGCCGCGGAGGGGGGTGTCGCCGGGCGCGGGGCCCGCTACCGCGAGAACCTGTCGGTGCTCGTGGGCGGCCTGCGCGCGCTCGGCTTCGAGACCCTGCTTCCCGACGCCGTCCAGGCCCCGATCATCGTGACCTTCCTCGCACCCGAGGACCCCGCCTGGGACTTCGGCGCGTTCTACGACGCCCTGCGCGACCGTGGCTTCGCGATCTACCCGGGCAAGCTCACCGAGCGGGACACCTTCCGCGTCGGCTGCATCGGCCAGGTCTTCCCCGAAGACCTCCGCCGCTTCGTCGAGGCCGTCCGGGCCGTCGTCGTCGCGCTCGGCCTCACCACCCTGGCCCCCGCGGCCTGACCCGTCTTCCAGGAGCAGTCCCCATGGCGTACACCGATCTCGAAGGCCTCGTCCTCGACTGGGCAGGCACCGCCGTCGACCACGGCAGCCTCGCGCCGGTCGGCGTGTTCGTCGAGGTGTTCCGCCGTGAGGGCGTGGACGTCACCCTCGAGGAGGCCCGCGGACCGATGGGCGTGCACAAGCGCGACCACATCGCGATCGTCTCCAAGCTCCCGCGGGTTCGCCAGGTCTGGATCGACGCCCACGGATCCCCCCCCGGCGAGGCCGACATCGACCGCATGTACGCGGGAGCCATCGAGGCCCAGATCGCGTGCCTGCCCGACTACGCGACTCCCATCCCCGGCGTGATCGACGCAGTGGCAGCCTTTCGCCGAGACGGCCTGAAGATCGGCGGCACCACCGGGTACATCCGCGTGATGCTCGACGCGCTCGCGCCCCACGCCGCCGCCAACGGCTACGCGCCCGACGTCGCGTTCACCGCGGACGAGGTCCCCGCCGCGCGGCCCGCGCCCTACCTGTGCTGGAAGGTGTTCGAGACCTTGGGCGGCACCGCCGCCAAGCGCTGGGTCAAGGCTGGCGACACGCCCGTCGACATCGAGGCCGGCCTCAACGCCGGGTTCTGGACCATCGGGATCGCCGGCACCGGCAACGGCGTCGGCATGACCGCCGAGGCCCTCGCCGCCCTGCCCGAGGCCGAGCGCGAGGCCCTGCTCGCGAGGTCCCGCGCCGCGCTCACCGCCGCGGGCGCCCACTACGTCGTCGACAGCGTGGCGACGATGGAGCCGGTCCTTCGGACCCTCGACGCCCGCCTGCGCCGTGGTGAGCGCCCCTGATGGCCCTGCCGTCCCACCCGATCGACCTGGTGGCCACGGCCGCCGGGGGTCGGTACGACGGCGAGCCGATCACCCAGCAGCAGCACGCCCTGCAGGCTGCGGCCCTCGCCGACGCAGAGGACGCCCCGGATCCCCTCGTGATCGCGGCGTTGCTCCACGATGTCGGCCACCTGCTGGTCCCCGACGCCGGGAGCGCCAGCCTGGCCGGTCGCGACCTGCGCCACGAGGCGATGGGGGCCCGCTGGCTCGCCCGGCGGTTCGGCCCCGCGGTGAGCGAGCCCGTCCGTCTGCACGTCGCCGCCAAGCGACACCTCGCCCGCGATCCCGAGTACGCCGCGGCGCTGTCCGAGGAGTCCACCCGCACCCTGGGCCTGCAGGGCGGACCGTTCACCGACGCCGAAGACGCCGCGTTCCTCGCGACCCCCTTCGCCGCCGACGCCGTCCGGCTTCGCCGTTGGGACGACCTGGCAAAGGACCCCGACGCGGCCGTGCCGCCGGTCGAGGCCTACCGCGCGCGGGTCGATCGCTGGCTGCGCTGAGGGGAACGCCCCGGGCT
Source organism: bacterium (assembly GCA_030424555.1). Taxonomy (GTDB): domain Bacteria; phylum Myxococcota_A; class UBA796; order UBA796; genus JAUHWK01. The sequence continues at coordinate 9,025 of JAUHWK010000123.1, forward strand.
CAGCGCCGCGGGCCCGCACCCTTGGCGTACGGCGGCTTGGGCTCCACCGGCGTGACCGGGTAGCCCTCGGCCTCCTTCACGCCCTGCTCGATCGCCCGCATCGTCCGAAGGACCACGTCCTCCTCCCACGGACGGCCGACCACCTGCACGCTCACGGGCAGGCCCTCGCTGTCCTTCTCGAACAGGGCGGCGCGGCGGTCGAGGCGGTCGGCGAGCGTGGTGCGCGCCTGCTCATCGCCCCGCACGGTGCTGACCGGCACGACCCCCGCCGGCAGGTCCAGCAGGTTGTAGCGCATGGTGTGCCAGGCCCCCATCGACCAGTCCGCCGTCTTGAACGGCAGCGCGGCCGGGGTGACCGTGGGCGGCGCGAGCAGGACGTCGATGCCCTGGGCGCCCCAGGAGGCGAGCTCGGCCTGCTTGAGCTTGTCGCGGCGCGCCTGCAGGGCCCAGGTGTGCTCCACGGACTTCTCGCCCAGGTTGC
>JAUHWK010000124.1 GCA_030424555.1 bacterium
CGGCCGCGCACGGCCGGCGCCGGTAACACGGGAAGGCGAGGGACTCGCGCCGAAGCGTGGGCCCTGACCGGCTCAGGATCCCGAGCCTACGGACAGTAGCTCGACCCCACGTTTCCCCCGTTCGACATCGTCGCGATCCCTTCCCCGACGCTCAGTCGGCGACCGCAGCCCGGCGTCGACCGATCCATCGGATCGACCGCTCAACCACCAGCGCGCCCAGACCCACCAAGCCGTACACGACCAAGAAGTTGGCGCACACGAACAATGTGATGTCCAAGATTTCGGGCATGGACCCCCATGCATCCTCCATCGAACCGCCCTCCGTGTGGGCGGCATGCGCCTCAAGAAACGGCAACATGACCACGGCTGCGGAAAGGCCGAACGTCAGGACGAAGGAACTAAGCGCAATGTCCTCGACGAGGACCCAAGCGATGGACGTTCCCGGGAACAGCATCGCCACCGGCTCATCCGACGCCCAACGTCCCCGCAGCCAACCCAGCCCCCACCCCAAGACTCGTACGACGGCGACCAAGAACACCAGGGCACCCAGGCGGCCTGACTCTCCCATCACAGCGCCCAGACCCGCTGCGGCGGCTGCGCTGCCGGCGGAGATGGCCATCCCCAACAGCTCCCATCCGACCACACGACGCCATGGGTGACGCGCGTACCAGCCGGCAGCAGTCCACATGCCATCTGCTGCCACCATCGCCGCCAACACGACATGAACCCCCACCAGGGCCAAGGGGACGACCAGCACCGACACGTGGGGCGACTGCTTCGTGATTTCAGCACCGATAATGGCCATTGCCCCAATGTAGACCACCGACCACAGTACGCGCGTCGGGAAGGACAGGAGCCGCGCGCCTTTCCGAACCTCCGCGACGACCCCTACAGCCCCGGACCCGCCCAAACCGCGAACCATCCACGACACCGCTCCTGACACCAAGATCGGCACCAGGGATACGGCCGCGCCGATCGCGAAGGGCACGAGAATCGCCTCCGTCAGGGGTATTCCCCATTCCTCGACCAACAACGCGAAACTCCAACGCGCCACGCGCCGTCCCACGACGACAATGACCGGAAATCCCGCGACGACCATCACGGCGAGGGTCACCCAACCCCACAGGTAGGCCACCGGCGTACGCTCGGTGGGTCGAACCCCGAGCCCGACGGCCATGACAGTCCAACTGGCCCCCACGGACAAGCCGAGACCCACCAGCACCATCCAGAGCGCGTCGGACCCGACCAGCGCACGCACGATGCTGCTGAGCAGGTAGGCCATCCACCCGGCCGCGACCGCCGCCAAGGACAGCCTCACGGCAGCGAGACCGCTCGGGGCGCGCGGGCGCCCCTGTCCTTCCGAACCGGGCGCCGCGAACAGATTCACCGTCTGGCTCCCCACGCCACCCTCGTTCGCCATCCCCATTCCCCTCTTTCGACCCTCGGTGCCGAATCGACAGACCGCGACCCCATACCTTCCTCGAGGACGGAGCGTCCCTGCGAGCGAAAACCCCAGGTCTCCGTTCACCAGAGACCGAGCTCCCCGACGAAGTTGAGGCTGCGACCCCCACCCCCACACGGAGACAACCCCGACGCCGCACGAAGCGAGGCCGGGGTTGTTGCGGGCGCACCACCACCCGCGATTTCCACCATCAAGGAGAGACGTGGGGCGAACCCCGCTCGTCTCATGTGTCCGTGATATCCCGCATTTGCGCGAGCGGCGATGCCGAACTGTCACGAAACGCGTTTCGGCCGTCGCCCCGACCGCACGCGGGACTGGATCCCTGGCGCCGTTTCGCGTAGGGTCCGTCGGTCGAGGAGGGTCCGATGCGCTTGGCGGTCTCCGGGATCTGGGCATGCAGCGTCGTGATCGCCATGGTGTGCAGCGACGCCCGCGCCCAGGACACGCCCGCGCTTCCCGACATCCCCGAAGAAGACGAGATCGTCGACCCCGCCGGGGATCCCCCATCCGACGACCTGCCGTCCCCCGGCACCCCCGAAACCGAGCCACCCGGCGAGCCGGTCCAGCCCACCGCCCCCCCGCCGCTGCTGGACAACCAGGCGCCGCCCCCGGTCTCCCCCGCCCCGCCCGAGCCGGCCGCGGTGCAGGACACGCGCCGCCGATACGAGCTGATGCTCCGGAGCCGCTACCTCAGCGTCCCGCGCGGCCTGATGGATCTGTTCTTGATGGACACGGGCGACACGGGCTGGCCCCTCGGCGAGACCCGCCGCCCGCCCGTCCTCGCCTACACGATCGGCCTGGAGTTCGCGGTCCTCCAAAAGCGCAACACGTCCCTGGGCGTGTACGTCGAGTACATCGGCAGCCTCCTGGAGGAGGGCTACTGGGACGACCACGACAACCCCGTCGACGGGCGGGACGGCGACTGGTTGCGTCCCAACAAGGGCTTCGGCGGCCTCGCGGTCGCGTTCAACGCGTTCTACGACGCCCCGATCGTCGACGGCAGCCAGACCCGCAACCAGTTCGACCTGTGGTTCTACGTGGGCGGCGGCATCGGCATCGTCGGCATCGTCGGCACGATGGACCAGTGGGAGCTCGACCCGGTGAGCGGCACGCCGGCCTACCTGAAGGCCCAGCGCGGCGACGAGCCCGACGGCACCCTCAAGCTCGGCTCCCCCGTGTGGCCGATGGTCGACTTCGAGATGGGCTTCAAGATGCTGATCGCCGAGCACGTCGTGCTCAAGCTCGGTGGAGGCCTGCACGACGGGCTGCAGGTCGGCGGCAGCCTGGGCGCAAGATTCTGACGTCCCCCATCGAAGAACCCCACGAGGGATGCGTCTCAGGGACGCGCCAACGGTCCCGTCCCATCACGGGGCCTTGGATCCCCGCCCGCTGTGGATACGCTCTGGCGACATGGAGAACGAGATGACGCGCGCCCGCTGGTCCTTCGCCCTGATGCTGCTCGTCCCCCTGGCCCTCGCCTCGGAGGCCAGCCAGGACAGCGGGATGTGGCTCGCAGACGCGCCGATCGCCAAGGCCGATCCCTTCCAGCAAGCGGTCGACGCCAAGCCCGCCTCGCCCTCGGCGCCCGATCCCACCCGGGCCATCGCCAGCGCCGTGGTCGGAGCCCTCCAGCACGGGCACTACGCCCCGCCCCCCATCGACGACGCCCTGAGCGCACGCTGGTTCGACCGCCACCTCGAGTCGCTCGATCCCAACCGGCTGTACTTCACCGCCGACGATCTCGAGGCGCTGACGCGTACGCACCGGCTCACGCTCGACGACGACATCCTCGCCCCGCGCCCCACGCTGGAAGCACCCTGGCGGATCCATCACCTGTTCGTCCGACGGGTCGGGGAGCGCATCGACCACGCGCTGGCCTTGCTCGCCCGGGTCACGGCCAACCCCGACGATCCCGCGTTCGACTTCGACAACCCCGACCGCGCCTTCGACCTCGATCGCTCCGACACCCCCTGGCCCGACCGCGCCGGCCTCGACGCCGTGTGGCAGGACCGGGTCGCCGAGCAGCTGCTGCGGATGGAGCTGTCGGGCGAGGAACGAGACCGCGCCATCGAGCGGCTCACCAAGCGGTTCGAGCGCATCCGCACCGACGTGCAGAGCATGGAGGACCTCGACATCCTCGAGACGTGGCTGGGCTCCCTCGCCCGCACGTTCGACCCCCACTCGTCGTGGTTCAAGCCCATCTCCAAGGAGAACTTCGACATCGAGATGGCCGACAAGCTCACCGGCATCGGCGCCCGGCTCCAGCTCGACGAGGGCTACACCACGATCGCGGAGCTGATCGCCGGCGGTCCGGCCGAGAAGGGCGGCACCCTGCAGGCGGGCGACCGCATCGTGGCCGTGGCCCAGAAGGGCGAGGAGCCCGTCGACGTGGTCGACATGCGGCTCGATCGCGTGGTCCAGCTGATCCGCGGCAAGAAGGGCACGGTCGTCGAGCTCACCGTCCACCCCGCCGACGCCGCCGACCCCTCCCACACCCGCGTCATCGCGATCACCCGCGACGAGGTCAAGATCGCCGACGCCGCCGCTAGCGGATCGGTGGAGCTGCACGAGGGCAAGCGGATCGGGATCATCGACGTCCCCAGCTTCTACATCGACAGCGACGGCAAGCGCCGCGGCGGCGAGTACGGCTCCACCGCCAACGACACCAAGGCCATCCTCGAGGACTTCAAGGCCCAGAAGGTCGACGCCGTCGTGCTCGACCTCCGCCGCAACGCCGGCGGCGCGCTCGATCAGGCCCTGGAGACCACCGGCTTGTTCCTGCCCGGCGGCCCCGTGGTGCAGGTGCGCGACCGTGCTGGCGAGATCCAGGAGCTGGTCGACCCCTCCCCGTCCGTCACCTGGGAAGGCCCGCTGGTGGTGCTGGTCAGCGAGGCGTCCGCGTCCGCGTCCGAGATCCTCGCCGCCGCGATCCAGGACCACCGCCGCGGGCTCGTGGTCGGCGGCGCGCAGACCCACGGCAAGGGCACGGTGCAGAACCTCCTCGGCCTGGGACGGTACCTGCGTCGTGTGGGCGAGTCCGAGGCCTCCGAGATCGGCGGCGCGCTCAAGTACACCACCCACATGTTCTACCGGGTCGACGGCGCGTCCACGCAGGTCGAGGGCGTCAAGCCCGACATCGAGCTCCCCAGCGTGTACGCCGGCTTGGACATCAACGAGGGCGACCTCGACAACCCCCTGCCGTGGCACGCGATCGCGCCCGCCGGGTACACGCCCCAGCCGTTCGACGTCGACGTGGGGGCGCTCGCCGCACGGTCCCGTGAGCGCGTGTCCCAGAGCATGGAGTTCGCGTTCCTGCTCGAGGACCTGATGCGGCGCGAGGCCCACAAGGACGACGACGTCATCTCGCTCCATCGCAGCGCACGCCAGGCCGAGATCGAGCGCCTCGAGCTCATCGTCGAAGCGCGCAAGACCGCGCGGGAGATGGCCGGGACCGATCCCGAGGACCCGCCGGACGCCATCCTGCGCGAAGCCACCGCGATCGCCGCCGACCTGGTGCGCCAGCGCCACGGCTGACCGCGCTCAGCCGTCCGGCACCAGCCGCAGGATCCGTCCCCCGCCGAAGTCGGTGAACAGGACCTCCCCCGCGGCGTCGTTCGCGAACGCGCTCACCATGCCGCCCACCACCGCCTCGTGGCGGGCCTCCTGCAGCGCGCCCCCGGGCGCCTCGGGCAGGACGAGGCTGCGCACGTGGCCCGCCGTGAAGTCGCCAAACACGTAGCGACCCACCAGCGAGGGGATCGCCGAGCCGCGGTACATCACGCCGCCGGTCACGCTCTGGCCCTGATCGTGCCCGTACACGTGGACCGGCGGGACGACGCCCTCGGACGAACAACCGTTCGGCGGATCGAAACAACGGTCCCCCTCCCAGGTGTTCCACCCCAGGTTGTCCCCCGCGGAGACCAGGTCGATCTCCTCGACCGCGTCCTGCCCCACGTCGCCCACCACGAGGCGTCCGTCGTCGAGGACATCGAACCGCCACGGGTTTCGAAGCCCCCACGCCCACACCGCCGGATGCGCCCCTTCCTGGCCCACGAACGGGTTGTCCGCAGGAATCGCGACCGTGGCCCCCTCGGGGGGTGTGGCCCGCACGTCCAGCCGCACGATCGCCCCGAGCGGCGTGCTCCGGTCTTGACCGTTCTCCTTGGGATCCCCCCCGGCCCCCCCGTCGCCCAGCGCCAGGTACAGCATCCGGTCGGGCCCGAACCGCACCTGACCGCCATCGTGGTTGGCGTAGGGCTGGTCCACCTGAAACACGGTGGCTTCCTCGGTGACCGGGGAGGACGGATCGGACGGATCCCCCACCCGCATCCGCACCAGGCGGCCTTGCAGCTGACGGCCCTCCTGGGCGCTGTGGTGCAGCCAGAACCGCCCGGTGGTGGCGAAGTCCGGGTCGAACGCCAAGCCCAGCAGCCCGAGCTCGGAGGCGTGGGGCACGTCCTTGGAGAACCAGACGTGGGGCTCGGTGGGGGCATCCAGGTCGATCCACCAGGCCGTTCCTTGCTTTCCGAGCACGACGAGGACGTCGTCCCGGCCGGGCCACATCGCCATGTCGGTGGGCTGGACGACCCCTGAGGCGACCTCGACGATCCCGATCCGATCCGCGGGGGCCGCGACCGCGAACCGGTTGGACAGCCAGTACAAGCCCCCCAGCGAGAGGAGCAGACCCAGCGACAGCACGGCGGTGAGAGGACGCATGCGGTGGCGTAGCCCATCGGTGGGACCCGCAGGAGCCCGGGGCTGAACCCGGTCCCGTTTCGCGACGCTGCCGGGATTGTGTCGCGATGGGCCCTCGCGAGGCCTCAGGGCCGACGGTACCTTTCCGCCATGAGCCGACGCCCCTCCACCCCCCCGATGTGTTGCCGCCGCTGTGGTGCGGAGCCGGCCGGGGTGCGTGGCGTGCAGGGGTCCTGACCCCTTCCCCCTTCCCCGGCCCAGCGCGCGGCCGGGAGACCGGTCGCCGGGTCCACCCACCGGAGACGACCGATGAACGCCCATGCCCAGCCCTCGCCCGACGGGACCTACGTGGTCCGCGTCCGCCCGAGCATCGCCGGCTCGACGGCCCACGTCGCCGCGGAGATCGCCGACTACCAGGCCAGCCTCGACCGCTTCCTCGACGGGCGTGTCCCCGAGGCCGTGTTCCTGGAGAACCGGCTCCGCCACGGCATCTACGGCCAGCGGCAGGACGGGGTCCACATGGTGCGAAGCAAGCTGCCGTTGGGGCTGCTGAGCCCTGAGCAGTTCGACGCGTTCGCCGATCTCACCGAGACCCACGGCCACGGCATCGCCCACCTGACCACCCGGCAGGACATCCAGATCCACTTCGTGCGCCTGCCCGACAGCCCCGCGGTGATGGCCGCCCTCGACCGGGCCGCGATGACCTCCCGTGAGGCGTGCGGCAACGTCGTGCGCAACGTGTGCGCCAGCCCGGTGGCCGGCGTGCTGCCCGGCGAGGCGTTCGACGTCACGCCCCACGCGATGGCCGCCGCCCGCTTCCTGCTCCGCATCCCCGACGGACAGAGCCTGGGCCGCAAGTTCAAGATCACGTTCGCCGGCAGCGACGATCCCCGGTTCGACCTGGGCGCCCTGCACGACGTGGGGTTCGTCGCCCGCGAGATCGACGGCCAGCGCGGGTTCCACGTCCGGGTCGGTGGGGGCCTGGGGGCGGTCGCCCACGAGGCCGTCACGTTCACCGACTTCCTCCCCGAGGCCGAGCTGCTCCCGTTCCTCCGGGCCGTGATCAAGGTGTTCAACGACCACGGCGAGAAGCACAAGCGCGCCCGCGCACGGATGAAGTTCCTGGTGGCCGGCTGGGGGCTCGATCGGTTCCGCGATGAGGTGGTGGCGGTCCGGGCAGGGTTCGAGGACGATCCCGCGTGGACCAGCTTCCTCGACACGCAAGACGCCTGGACGGATCACCCGGTCCACGGGCCAGGACCCATCGCCCGTCCCACCCCACGCACCGCCGACGACGCCACCTGGCTGCGGACCAACGTCTTCGACCAGCCCCAGCCTGGCTACGCCACCGTCCAGGTGCGGGTGCCCACCGGCGACCTGACGCCCACCACCCTGCGCGGCGTGGCGTCCCTGCTTCGCGAGCACACCGGCGACACCGCCCGCATCGGCCCCGACCAGTCCTTGTGGATCCGGTGGGTGCCGACCGACCGCCTGTGGACCCTGCGCGACGGGCTCACCGCGCTCGGCCTGGGTGGGGCACGCGCCGGCGGCCTGGGGGACACCGTCACCTGCCCCGGCGCGGACACCTGCAAGCTCGGCATCACCAGTCCCCGGCGCCTCGCCGCCCACCTCCAGCCCACCCTGGACCGCCTCGCGGACGACCCCCGGCTGGAGCGCCTGCGCATCCACGTGTCCGGCTGCCCCAACAGCTGCGCCCAGCACCACATCGCCGACATCGGCCTGTTCGGTGCCGCCAAGACCGTCGACGGCGTGACGGCGCCGCACTTCATCCTGATGCTCGGCGGGCTCGCAGGCGGCCGGAGCGCGGATCCGAGCGCGTCCGGTGAGGGCTTCGGGACCCCCGTGCTCAAGCTGCCCGCCAAGCGGGTGGACGTCGCCATCGAGCGCCTCGCCGCCGCCTGGCTGGAGGAAGCCGAGGAGGGCGAGGCCTTCGGCACCTACGCCCGACGGATGGGTCGCCAGCGCTTCAAGGCCCTGCTCACCGACCTCACCGACCTGCCCTCGCCAGCAGACGCCCCCGACCTGTACGTGGAGCACGGCCTGGAGGACACCCCGTTCAAGGTGGTCCGCGGCACGGGCGAGTGCGCCGGGGCCGTGGTCAGCCAGGCCGACCTGCTGATGATGGAGGCCGATCGGCACGCCGACGACGCCGTCCAGGCCCTCGAGGACGGCGCCGACCCCACGGCGGTCCGCGACACCACCGCCCGGGCCTTCGCCGCCGCCGCCCGGGCGCTGCTGTCGACCCAGGGCCTCACCGACGTGGCCGACGACGGCCTGCTCGACGCCTACCAGCGCCACATCTACGACGCGGGCGTCCTGTACGAAGGCGTCGGTCACTACCTGCTCCAGGCGTTCACCGAGGACGACGACGCACTGGTCGGCGACCGCCTGCGACGCCGTGTCGCCGAGGCCGGGCTGTTCGCAGAGGAGGCCCACAGCGTGGTCGGACGCCTGCTCAACCCGGCGGCCAAGGGCGGTGCGGCGTGAGCGGCCGCGTGCCCTCCGTGGCGCCCTCCGACGGGGGCGGGAGCCTGATGGTCGCGTGGCGACTGGCCGGTCGCCGCGTGCTCGTGGTGGGTGGCGGCACCGTGGCCGCCGGTCGGGTCCGGGCCGCGCTCGACGCCGACGCCCGGGTGCGGGTGGTCGCCCCCCGGCTCACGGCCGAGCTGCGCCGACGCTGGCAGGCCGGCGAGATCGACTGGCGTCCCGACACGCTGCACGACACCGACCTCGACGAGCCCGACCTCGCCCTGGTCCTCGGGTGTGTGGACGATCCGGACACCAGCCAGCGGCTCGCCGACGGGGCGCGGGCCCGGCGCATCCCGGTCAACTGCGCCGACATTCCGGCCCTGTGCGACGTGTGGTTCGCGAGCGGACACCGCGACGGGCCGCTCCAGCTCGCCCTGTCGACCAACGGCCAAGGCCCAGCCCTGGGCGCGCGGCTGGTTAGGCGCCTGGTCGCGTCCCTCCCCGACGAGGTCGGGACCGCGCTCACTCGGTTCGGGGTGTTGCGGCAGGCGATCCGCAAGGCGGCCCCCGCGCCCACCGACAGCCGCCGCCGAATGACCTGGCTCACCGGCCTGTCGCGCAGCTGGTCTTGGGAAGCGCTGTCGGACCTCGACGGCCCCGCGATCGACCGCCTCGTGGCGGCCTTCACCCGCGGCGATCCCCCGCCCGACGACCCCGGTCGGAGCCCACGGCACCCGCAGACCGGTCGGATCACCCTCGTCGGCGCGGGCCCCGGCGACCCCGGCCTGCTCACCACCGCCGCCCGCGACGCGCTCGCCTCCGCCGACCTCGTGCTCGCCGACCGCCTGTGC
>JAUHWK010000125.1 GCA_030424555.1 bacterium
ATCGGGCGACCACGGGGCGTACCGGCGGAGCATGGCCTGCACGCGCTTCATGCCGCGCGGACGGGTGAACACAGGGTCGATCGCGGGCAGCACGTTGACCACCACCAGCCGCTGGGCGCCGAGCTTGCGGGCGAGGGCGGTGGGGAGGTTGTCGACGAACGCGCCGTCCACCAACAGGTCGTCGTCGTGGGTGGAGGGGGGAAGCAGGCCGGGCAGGGCACTGGAGGCGTACACGGACTCCAGGACCGGGCCGTCGATGTGCTCGACCATCGTCGCGCGGCGCAGCGAGGTGGACACACAGCCGTACGGCAGCCACAGATCCTCGATGCGCCGGTCGCCGAGCACGCGGCGCAGGGCCTTTCGGAACGAGGTCCCGCGGGTGAGCGAGATCATCGGCACGGTGAGCTCGAGCGCCTGTCCGCCCGTCCACTCCTGGACCATCTTGCGCATGATGTGGTCTGCGCGGTGCCCGGCGGCGATCTGCGCGCCCACGATCGCCCCCATCGAGGCGCCGACGACCACGTCCACCGGCACCCCTTCCTCCTCGAATGCCTGGAGGATGCCGATGTGGGCCAGGCCCCGGCCGGCGCCCCCGCCGAGCACCAGCCCGATCGCCCGTCCGGTCATGTGGCGGCCGATGCGCGCGGCGTCGTCGCGGCGGCCCAGGCGCAGGTGGTGGATGGCGGCGGCGGGCCACGTGCGCTGCCAGTCGCGGGTCCCGTCCGGCCGGCGTCCGTCGTCGGGGTGGACGAGGAGCAGCCAGGTGGTGGACAGGTCCTGCCCGCGGGCCGGCACGCGGCGACGGGCCCCGGCACGGGCGACGGCGAGCACCCGGTCGGCGCTGCGTTGGACCCGCTCGGCCCAGGGCCCCTCCGGGTGCTCGGCGACCAGCAGCAGGGGGGTGCTCTCGGCTTCGAGGCGGTCCAGCAGGCGGCCGAGGCCGGAGGGATCGTCGAGCAGATCCTCCACGTCCTCGGGCAGCAGCATGCGGGCGCGGTGGCCGAGGGTGGCACGCAGCGCCCGGGCGACGGCGCGGACCGGGGCGCCGTGGCTGGCGGGCACCACCGCGAACACGCGCGGGGTGGCCTCGTGGGGCGGGCTGGTGATCCGGCGCACGGCGTCGCGGGTGAGGGCCTCGCGGAACGCGGGCACCTGGTTGAGGATGGCGCGGGCCGTCGGCAGGTCGAGGTGCTCGAGGACGGCGTCGCGGCGTGCCCGGATGGTCACCCGGTGTGGATCGCCGGTGAGCACGCCCAGCTCGCCCACCCACATCCCGGGACGCAGGCCGCCGATGCGTCGGGGGGCCCCGAGTCCGTCCTCGTCGTACACGTCGAGGCGCCCGGAGACGAGGCGGTAAAGGCCGTCGGCGTGGTCGCCCTGCCGGAACAGGGTCTCGCCGGCGGCCAGGGCCACGTAGTCGCTGTCGGCCGCCAGCCGGGCCTGATCGACCGCGGGCAGCTCTTGGACCCAGCCCTCATCGGAGACGGCGGAGAGGACGGCGTCGGGGGGGCGCTCGGCGGTACGGCGGGCCAAGGTGGATCAGTTCCGCAGGACGATGGCGCCCTGGTACATGCCCATGCCGCAGGTGAACGCGAGGCGGCCGTCCGAGGGGGCGGTGACGACGACCTCGGTCTTGGCCCCCACGGGAAGCTCGACCTTGCGGCCGCTGGCGGGGAACACGAGCTCCTCCCCGCAGTTGGCGGCGTCGGGCCGGTCGAACACGAGCACGAGGGTCTCCCCGGGCTCGGCGATCACCTCGTCGGGCGCGTACCCCATCCCGCTCACCATGACGTCGACCCGGCGGGCGTCGTCGGGCGCGGTGGGGGCCGACGGGGCGGTCGTGCCGCACGCGGCGCCGAGCCCCAGCACGAGGACGGGAAGGGCGAGGACTGCGGCCCGAAGCGGCTGCCACCGAGGGGACATGGAACCTCCTGGCAGCGGGCGTATCACGCGTCGGAGTCGGAGCCGTCCCCACTGTCGGGCGGCGTGAACACCCCGAACCCAAAGGAGACCCCTGCGGGCACACACCACAGCGTGATCGCGTTCCAGTCCCCTGGCTCGGCGTCGGCGGGGAGGTCGAGCGGAAGGACGTCGTCGTCGTAGGGGCCGGTGCCGACCAGGTTGTCGGTGAGCTCGAAGCGGTCGGAGAAGGGCTGGCCGTCCACCACGAGGAACACCCGCGCGTTGATGCCCCCGCCGTCGTAGGTGAACCCGCGGATCTCCAGGGTCTGGTCGTCGACGATCACCGCGGTGCCCTCGACGTCGTGGGCGGTCCCGATCACCTCAGCGGTCCAGCCGGGACCGGGGACCTCGTCGTCCTGCACCACGCCGTCGCCGTCCCCGAGGGGGCCGGTCTGGCAGGCGGTGATCAGCGGCAGCAGCCAGGCGACAGATGGGCGGCGGAGCATGGGCACCTCGGGGTCTGTGAGGGGGGTACGCGCGGGGGTCGCGGGTGGTCACGTCGGGGGGCGATCGGGGGACGACCTGGCACGCCGTGCCGGTTCTGACCAAACGGTCGGTGCCCGGAAGTGCAGGGCTTCGCTGGCACATTCGAGAACCGTCGGGGGGCGCGCGCCCCGCGTTCTGGGTCTGTGAGGGGGCCATGGCGTGACGATCCCGTGCCTGAGCGGATCGTAGGGGAGCCCTTTGCCGGGTGGACATTGCGGCCGATAATCGAGGTACAACCGTGCCTCGCGCGTCGACATCGGCCGGAACAGCGCGACGATCCCCGTCATCAGCGGATCCTAGGGGTTTACTTCCCGGCCAGATGCGCTACGCTTCGAGCGTCCCCGGGGCGTCCCATGGCGGGCCGCGGGGGGACCCGTGTAGGAGGATCCCATGAACAAGACCGAGTTCGCCCAGAAGCTGGCCAAGAAGGCTTCCGTCTCGCAGGCCAAGGCCTTGGAGATCGTCGACATCATCTTCTCGGCCAAGTCTGGCGAGGGCATCATCGCCGTCGAGCTGGATGCGGGCCGCAAGGTCACGATCCCCGGCTTCGGCACCTTCCAGACCAAGAAGCGGGCCGCGCGCGAGGGCATCAACCCCGCCACCAAGGCCAAGATCAAGATTCCGGCCAAGCACTACGTGGCGTTCAAGCCGGGCAAGACGCTCAAGGAGCGCGTCGCCGAATGAGATTCTGAGGTCCTGGGCACGCCTGATGCGGCGTCGCTTTGGGGCCGGTCCTCGGTTGCGTGCGTGAGCACGCGCCCTCCGGTCCGGCCCCTGCGCTCCTAGCCTCAGACGCACCCAGAACCACAGAATCCATCGAGCACGCGATCGGGTCGCCAGGGCATCCCCCCGGCGGCCCGCTCTGCGTTTTGGGGTTGGGCTGGACTTCGTCCAGCCCTCGGCCCTCGGCCCGCCTCGCTGCGCTCGGCTTTGGGCCTTCGGCCTGCCTCGCTGCGCTCGGCCTTCGGCCTGCCTCGCTTCGCTCGGCGGTTGGGGTGTTTTGCGTTGCTCGGTGGGTGGGGGACTTGGTTAGGGCCCGGGGCGTTGGAGGGCGTCGATGGATGCGGCGGATGCGCTGATCGCGGTGGCGGCTCGGTTGGCGGCGGCGGGGAACCTGCCGGCGACGAGCGGGAACCTGAGTGTGCGGACGGGGGATCCGGATGGGACGATCTGGTTGACCCGGTCGGGGCGCGACAAGGGGCACCTGGTGCGGGACGACCTGCTGCGGGTGGACGTGGGGACCGGTGAGGTGATCGGGACGGCGGGGACGGCGGCGTGGGGCAAGCCCAGCGCGGAGACGGGGCTTCACCTTCAGCGCTACCGGGCAGTGCCGTCGACCGGTGCGGTCCTGCATGTGCACGATCCGGCGGGGACGGCGCTCACGATGGCTGCACCCGGCGAGGAGGCGTTGGTGCTGGAGGGCTACGAGCTGCTCAAGGCGCTCGACGGGATCGCCACGCACGCCACCCGGGTCACGCTGCCGGTGTTCCCGAACACCCAGGACATCGAGGCACTCGCGACCGATGTGGACGCCGCCACCCGCGACGGACGGGTGCCGCACGGCTACCTGATCCGAGGGCACGGCCTGTACGCGTGGGGCGACACCCTCGCGGACGCGTCCCGCCACCTCGACGCCCTGCTGTTCTTGCTGGGGGTCGAGCTCGACCGCCGGAGGATCGCATGAGTGCCACCCACCTCGTCGTGTTCGCCGACGACGATCCCGGGCTCGTCCACCTCGACACGACCGACCCCGAGGCGATCGCGCGCGTGCTCGGCATCAAGGGCATCCGCTACGCGCGCCACGCCCCCCCCGCCGAGGCCGCGTCGCTCGACGACGACGCCCTGCTCGCCCTGATGGAAGACACGCTGGCCGGCTGGCGGGAAGAGGCCGGGTTCGCGTCGCAGGACATCGTCAGCCTGCGGCCCGATCATCCCCAGCGCGAGGCGTTGCGGGCCAAGTTCCTCGACGAGCACATCCACGCCGAGGACGAGGTCCGCTGGTTTGTCGACGGCCGGGGCTGGTTCTTCCTGCACCTGGGCACCGAGGTGTGGCGGGTGCAGTGCGAGGCGGGCGATCGGATCGACGTCCCGGCCGGCACCAAGCACTGGTTCGACATGGGCGAGGCCCCCACCTTCCGCGCGGTGCGGCTGTTCACCAACCCCGAGGGGTGGGTCGCGCAGTGGACCGGGTCGGATGTGTCCGATCCCTTCCGCGCGCCGGAGGCCGCGTGAACGGCATCCGCGTCGTCCTCACCGACATCGAGGGCACGACCAGCCCGATCGCGTTTGTGCGCGACGTCCTGTTTCCGCTCGCCCGTCACCGGATGGCGGGGTTCGTGGCGGGCCATGGCGGAGAGCCCGAGGTCGCCGCCCTCCTGGCCGACGCCCGGCACGAAGGCGGGCTCGCCGAGGACGCCTCGGAGATCGAGGTGGTCCGGCTGCTTCGTCGCTGGATCGACGAGGACCGCAAGGCCACCCCGCTCAAGGCGCTCCAGGGGATGATCTGGGCGTCGGCCTGGGCCTCGGGCGAGGTCGTCAGCCCGGTGTACGAGGACGCGGTGCGTGGCCTGCAGCGCTGGTTCGCGGACGGCAAGACCCTCGCCGTGTACAGCTCCGGCTCGATCGCCGCCCAGCAGCGCTACTTTCGGTTCTCGACCGCGGGCGACCTCACCCCGCTGTTCTCCGGCTGGTTCGACACCACCACCGGGCCCAAGCGCGAGGTCGGGTCGTACGAGGCGATCGTCCAGGCCCTCGACGTGCCGGCGCAGGCGATCCACTTCCTCAGCGATGTTCCGGAGGAGCTCGACGCCGCCGCCGCCGCCGGGATGCACACCACCTGGTTGATCCGCCCCGAGGACCTGGGCGACGTGGGCACGATCGGGCAGGGCAGTCGCCACCCCGTCGCCGCCACGTTCGACGGCGTCCGGCTCGGTGGGGGCGCGTGACCGACGGGGCGCGGCGGCCGTAGCGGGTCCTGAGGAGGCACGATGGACCCGATCGGATTCCTGCGCGGGCTGTGGGGACAGCCCCCCTGGGTGCGCGTGTGGGTGGGGTGGCTCGTGCTGGTCCACGGCGTGATGCCGCTGGCGTTCCTGGGGCGCACGGGCGGCAAGCTGATGCTCGGCGGCTTCGTGGTGGGGGTGGTGCTGATGGCCCTGCTGCACGCCCGGTTCGGGTTCACGCGCATCCTGGGGCTGGCGCACCTGGCCTGGATCCCCGGGCTGGTCGTGATCGCGCGCGACGTGTGGGCCTTCCCCTATGGGGGCTTTGCGTGGTGGGCGGGGCTCGCGCTGCCCACGGGGGCGCTGTGCCTGGGGATCGACACGGTGGACGTGGTGCGGTGGGTTCGCGGGGACCGGGCGCCCACCACCACCGCGTGAGGCTCACGCCCGCAGCCGGGCCTCGCGCTGGGCCTCGTCGCGGGCGGCCTCGTCGCGCCACAGCAGGCGGCTGCTCCGCTCCCAGGTCGCCCAGGCCCAGGCCCACTTGGTGAACACGACCACGCGGTTGCGGTGGCCCACCAGGGTCATCAGGTGGACGAACACCCACGCCAGCCAGGCGATGAGGCCGGACAGCCGCACCCCGGCGATGTCGGCGACCGCACGCTGCCGGCCGATCGTCGCGAGGTTGCCCTTGTCCAGGTAGCGCAGGGGTCGACGGGGGCGGCCGGCGAGGTCGTGGAGGATGCACCGGGCGGCGTGCTGTCCCATCGCGAGGGCGACCGGCGCCACGCCGGGGAGCGGCTGGTCGGGGTCGTCGTGGGCGTGGTGCGCCATGTCCCCGGTGACGAACACCTCGGGGTGGTCCGCGAGGGAGCCGTCGGCCTCCACGACCACGCGCCCCCGACGGTCGACGGCGGCGCCCAGCATCGAGCCGAGGGGCGAGGGCTGGACCCCAGCGGCCCAGATCACGGTGTCGGCCGCGATCGTCTCGTCGGCGAGCACCACGCGCCCGTCCTCGACCGCCTTCACGGCCGTGCCGGTGCGCACCTCGACGCCCAGCTCTTCCAGGAACCGCCGGGCGGCGTCCCGCAGGGGCGCGGGCAAGGGAGCCAGCACGTGGGGACCAGCCTCCACCAGCACCACCCGGGCGGCCTCGGGACGCACGTGGCGGAAGTCCCCGGCGAGGGTGCGGAACGCGATCTCGCGCAGCGCACCGGCCATCTCGACCCCGGTCGGGCCGCCGCCCACCACCACGAACGTGAGCAGCCGAGCCCGCTCGGCCTCGTCCTCGGTCCACTCGGCCTGCTCGAACGCGCGGAGCATGCGGTGCCGGATGTCGAGGGCGTCGCCGAGGGTCTTCAGGCCCGGTGCGCGGGCCTCCCAGTCCGCGTGTCCGAACCATGAGGTGCGGGCGCCGGCTGCGACGATGAGGTGGTCGTAGGTCATGGTGTCGCCGTCCCCGACCGACACGGTGCGGGTGTCCACGTCGATTCCCGTGACCTCCCCGAGGCGGACCTCGACGTTGCGGGCATGGCCGAGCACGCCGCGCAGGGGCTCGGCGATGTCGGAGGGCGCGAGCGCAGCGGTGGCGACCTGGTACAGCAGCGGCTGGAACAGGTGGTGGTTGCGGCGGTCGATCAGCGTGACGCGCACGGGCTCGTTGGCCAGCGTGCGGGCGGCGGCCAGGCCCGCGAACCCGCCTCCGATGATGACGACGTGCGGCGTGGGCATGGGGCCTCCCGGCAAGGGACAGGCCTATGCGCGCACGCGCCGCGGGCCACCCTCGGCGGGGGCGATCAGGACCCTGGGGGATCCAGGATGTCCGAGCTTCCGCACTCCTGGTCCGCGTCGTCGGCGGTCTTGGGCGGGTAGTACCAATCGGTCACGTCCGCGCCGGCCGAGCAGCCGAACACGATCTCGTCCTCGTCGGGGCAGCCGCCGTCCTCGAGCGCGCCGCCGAGCGCTTCGCAGGTCTCCTGGAACGCGAGGTTGCCCTGGATGCCGGACCGCTCCTGACACCGCGGCTCGGGGCCGTTCGCGCTCCCGTCCCGGAAGTCGCACCCGACCGTGTCGAACACCACGCCGCAGCCCCCGAGGGCCATCACCATCATCACGACCGCTGTGCGCATACGGACCTCCCACGCGGATCGTAGCGCAGGCGGACGGCACCGGCCGGTGTGGGCTACGTCGCGCGCTCGGAGGCCGCATGAACCGCTTGCTCAACCGTGTCGGCGCAGACCGCGTCCCCGCCCTGGATGGTCGCGTGCTGGAGGACGTCGTGCCGTCCACCGGCCAGGTGTGGGGGACGATGCCCCGCAGTGGCGCGGACGATGTGCAGGCGGCGGTGGCGGCGGCGCGGGTGGCGCAGCCGGCGTGGGGCGCGCGCTCGGTCGAGCACCGGGCGCGGGTGTTGGAGGCGGTGGCGGATGGGCTGGAGGAACGGGCGGACGCGATCGCGGCGATGGAGAGCGAGGATCAGGGCAAGCCGGTCACGCTCGCGCGCCGGGTGGACGCCCCCCGCGCCGCCGCGAACTTCCGGTTCTTCGCGAGCCTCGTCCGCACCGAGTCGCTGCCGGCCACGGCCCACCGGTCGGGCTGGCACCAGGCGATGCGGCAGCCGATCGGGGTCGTGGGCCTGATCACGCCCTGGAACCTGCCGCTGTACCTGCTCACCTGGAAGCTCGCGCCCGCCCTCGCCTGTGGCAACGCGGTCGTCGCCAAGCCCAGCGAGCTCACACCCCGCACGGCCGACCTGCTGTGGGACGTGCTGGAGGAGGCGGGCGTGCCGGCGGGCGTGGCCAACCTGGTCCACGGATTGGGCGCAGAAGCGGGTGCGCCGATCGTCGCCCACCCGGATGTGGACTGCGTCAGCTTCACCGGGGGGACGGTCACCGGGCGCGCGGTCGCGGCGGCGGCGGCCCCGACGTTCAAGAAGCTCAGCCTGGAGCTTGGTGGAAAGAACCCGACCGTGATCCTGCCCGACGCCGATCTGGACGCGGCGGCGGTGGGGGCGGCCTGGGCCGCGTTCACCAACCAGGGCGAGATCTGCCTGTGCGGAAGCCGCATCCTGGTGCATCGCAGCCAGCACGACGCCTTGGTGGAGCGGCTGGTGGCGGCGGCGTCCGCGCTGACGGTCGGCGACCCCCGGGCGGAGGGGACCGACGTCGGTGCCCTGGTGAGCGCAGCCCACCGCGACAAGGTGGAGGGCTACCTCCGGCTCGCGGTCGAGGAGGGCGGCACGGTGCACGGGGGCGCGCGGCCATCGCTGCGGGCGCCGTTCGATGGGGGGTTCTTCCTGCATCCCGCCGTCGTGACCGGCTTGGCGGCGAGCTGTCGGACGGCCACCGAGGAGATCTTCGGACCGGTCGTCACGGTCCACGCATACGACACGGTGGACGAGGCGATCGCGATGGCCAACGGGGTCGCGTACGGCCTCAGCGCCACGGTCTGGGGACGGGACACGCAGCGCATCCAGGCGGTCGCGGAGGCGTTGCACGCGGGCATGGTCTGGATCAACGGCTGGATGGTGCGGGACCTGCGCACGCCGTTCGGCGGCTGGAAGCACAGCGGGGTGGGCCGTGAGGGCGGCACCTGGTCGCTCGACGTGTACAGCGAGCTCAAGACCGTGACGTGGTGTCGGTAGGCGGTCGAAGGTCCCTGCAATCCGTGGCGTCCAATGCAGAGAACCGGTTCCGAACGGGAGTTTGACCCGCGCGGCTCGGAGGTCGGCGAAGGTGGTGGTGGCGGCATGGGGCGCGCTGCCACAGGGGGTCGGATGCGAGGGCTCGCGGGATGGACGCTTGGGGTCCTGGCGGCCTGTGCCGGCGCGCCGCGCCAGGCCGTGCGGACCGCCGAGCCACGGATACGTGATGCGCTTCCCGTCGCGCCGCCGGTGATCGCCCCGCTGCAGCCGCCGGAGCTCTCCGGTGGGCTCGGCCCCGACGTCCTGCTGCCGTCTTCCGACTCGGCCGATGCAGAGATCGCGCGGGTAGGTGACCTGACGCTACGCGAGAGCCATGCCTACCGGCGGC
>JAUHWK010000126.1 GCA_030424555.1 bacterium
AGCTTGGCGGCGAGGCGGGAGCGCTCGGCGGGCTTGGCGGGGGCGAGGGGGGCGCGCGACGGTGAGCGCACGGCTGTGGGGGTGGGGGCGGAGGCAGGCTGTTGGACCGCCTCGGCGAGGGCGGCGATCTGCTCCGGCCCGGTGCCACAGCAACCGCCGATCAGGACCGCGCCCGCGGCCCGCGCGCTCTGCGCCATCTCCGACCACCACCCGGGCTCGGCCGAGGGGTACAGGAAGCGCCCGCCGTCGCGGCGAGGCAGGCCCGAGTTGGGCTGGAAGGCCAGCGGACGCCCTGGGGCGATCGACCGCAGCCGACGCAACCACGGCAGCAGCTGGGCGGGCCCGAGCGAGCAGTTCAGCCCGATCACGTCGGCATCGACGTCTGCGAGGGCGGCGAGCCAGGGGTCGGCCGAGGCCAGGTCACCGTCGTCGTCGTCCCATGCGTCGCGGGCGGGCACCGCCAGCTGGGCCACCACCGGCAGGCTGGAGATCGCGCGCACGGCATCGCACGCGACCGACAGCTCCCAGGGGTCGGTGAACGTCTCCAGCACGAACAGGTCGACGCCGCGGTCGTCCAGCGCCCGTGCCTGCTCCATCCAGGCGTCCATCATGCGCGCCCGCTGGGCGTCGGTCCGATCGACCCGCAGCCCCGTGGGGCCCATCGAGCCCCCGATGAACGCGTCCTGGCCGACGACCTCCCGCGCTTCCCGGGCGAGCTTCACGGCCTGGCTGCTGAGGGATGCTGCCTGGTCCGCGAGCCCGACGGCCTCCAGCCGCAGGCGGTTGGCGCCGAAGCTGTTGGTCTCGATGAGCGTGGCGCCGGCACGGAGGAACCGGACGTGGATGCCGAGGACCACGTCGGGGGAGAGGCGGTTCACCTCATCGGGGACCCGGAAGGGGACCTCCGCGAGCTGGTGGATCATGGACCCCATGCCGCCGTCGGCGACCACGGGCCCCCGGGTGATCTCGTCGAGGAACAACGCCACGCCGTCTCCGGGCTGAGCAGGCGGCCGTAACGTCAACCCGCGGGCGGACCAACCCTCCTGGGCGGCAGGGGTGGTGCATGGCCCCGGGGGGTGTCGGGCCGCCCCGCAGGATGCTACGCCGGGACCTGCTGGAGGTGTCATGGGAGAGCGCCGTCTCCGTCCAGGGATGGACCGTCACGACGTCGCGACCGAGGTCGCGGAGCTGCTGTTGTCGGACCAGGGCCTGCCGGCCGGGCTGTCGGACCATGGCCCCATCGGCAAGGCCTTGCGCGTCGGGCGCAGCGTGGATCACGCCCTCGACGATCCGTTCGACAACGGCCGCCGCATCGTCGGGCAGTGTACGCGCCAGGCCGACGGCTCGTTGTTGCAAGCCAGCTTGATGTTCCGGTCGTCGGACAAGATGGACGTGGACAGCGCGTACCAGGCCCTTCGCAAGGCCTTGCGCACCCACGGGTCGCCGACGCGCGAGCAGGGGAGCCACCTCGTGTTCACGTGGACGGTTCCCGGCGGGACCACCTCGCTGTCGCGCTACCGCGACGACGACGGCACGGCGGTGCTGCGGATCCAGCTCAAGGGTCGGGGCTGATCCGGCCGAGCTGGGGTGGCGTGCGGAGGGAGCCCACGCCGCCGGTCTCTCCCACCGCGCGCTCCGTGGCGGCGGCGAGGACGACCCGTCCAAACCGACGCACCGACACGTCCGCGTGCATGCCGGGCGCGTTTCGGACCCACGAGACCTGTCCGTCAGGCGCGTCGTAGCGGGCGGTCACGCAGCGGTCGGCATCCGGGAGCAGCCAGCGGGTTCGAAGGGTCGAGGTCCGCCCTCGGGCACGCAGCTCGAACCCGTCCTCCTGCCACGTGACCCGGCTGCGGAGGAGGTGGGCCAGCGTCGCGTACGACCAGGTGCGCCCCCGGTGGCGGAGGACGGCGGATCCGACCGTCCGACGAGGCCGCCCCATCAGCGTGAGCGAGGCCACGAGGACCTCCAGCACGCTCCCCGGTGCGTCGTCAAAGCGGCCGGCGTGCCCCCATCCCCAGGTGTGGATCCGGCTGCGTGCGCCGTACAGGTGGCCGACGAGGCCCACCAGGCGCAGGGGGCGGGCTTGACCGTCGATCGTGAGCGTGCCGAGGGCCGTCAGATCGGGAAGGGCTGCGCGGTACGTGCGCCCCATGCGCGCGACGGTCGAGGGCACCAGATCAACGGGCCAGCCGCCCCCGCCGTGGAGCTGGAGATCCCATCCCAGCGGACCTGCCTTTCCCTCGCATCGGTGGGGGGTCAACAGGCCGGCCGGTCCGGACCAGAGGGTGTCGCCCGCGTGGGAGACCTCCTCTCGGGGCACCTCTGCGTAGCCGGTGAGGATCGGGCCATGCTTCGGACGCCATGCCGCCCACACCGCCGCCCGTGAGGGCGCATCGCCCCGTCGGTCGCACACGGTGTACCGCAGCCACAGGCCCTCGCCCTGGGCGGTCGTGCCCTCCACAAACCAGGTCTCGTCCCAGGGGCCCCGCCCGGTCGAGCGGGTTCGATCGACGATCACGAATCGCCGAGGGGGTGGACGTCCCACCCTGCCACGGTCGGGGAGTCCCCGGCTTCGTACGCCCAGGTGATCGATCCGTAGTCGAAGGTGACGGTCTCGCGCGGCGGGCCGTCGTCCGCACTGGCGAACACCCGGGTGACGATCACGCGCGACAACCGGTACGTGAGCCAGGGTCGGTCCGCACCATGATCGTCCGGCCGCCAGAGCCGAACCGCGACCTCATCGAGCAGGGTGCCCGACGCCGCCGTGTGGGCGAGCAGGGGGGTGAGGCGGTCTGGAGGGCGGGTGACCGTGAACGGCTCATGCCGCGATCGGCCTGGCGTCCTCGGATCCGACGACCCGGGCGTGCGCGTGAGGTCGACGTGGAGCTCGTGGGTGAACCCGTTGCAGCGCGCGGGAGGGTGCCCCGGGATGCACAGCTGGACGATCACCCGGGTGGCCTGTCAGCTGGCGTCTGCGATGCGGGGGGGCATCTGCGGGCCAGGCACCTCGTCGCGGATCTCGGCGATGCGGTTGTCGCCGTCGACCAGGACCACGGTGGGCGACCACGTGCGCGCCTCGGCCTCCTCCAGCTCCCCGAACGTGGCGAGGATCACGAGGTCTCCGGGGGACATGCGGTGCGCTGCGGCCCCGTTGATGCAGATCACGCCGGATCCACGAGGGCCCGCGAGCGTGTAGGTCACCAGGCGCGTTCCCCGCGTGACGTTCCACACGTGGACTTCCTCGTGCTCAAGCATGTTGGCGGCGTCGAGCAGATCGGCGTCGATCGTGACGCTGCCCTCGTAGTCGAGGTCGGCGTGCGTCACCGTGGCGCGATGGATCTTCGACAGGAACATGCGGCGACGCATCGTCGGCCTCCGGGAACCAAGTCCAGGTCGATCGTCGCAGGCGCGGTCGCGCGAGGCCCCCCACCAGACCCACACAGGGAGGTGTTATGGGCGGGGGCTGCTCTGGAGTGTGCATGGCCCTGATCGGCCCCATCCACGTGGCCCCGATGATGGAGGTCACGGATCGCTGGTTCCGGCAGGTGCACCGCCTGTGGGCCCCCGGCGTGGTCCAGTGGACCGAGATGGTGGTCGGACACGCGGTCCTGCATGGAGACCGACACCGCGTGATCGGGTTCGATCCGTCCGAGCACCCGGTGGTGGTTCAGCTCGGCGGCGACGACCCCGCGGTGCTCGCGCAGGCCGCGCGCATCGTCGAGGACGCCGGGTACGACGAGATCAACCTCAACGTGGGGTGCCCGAGCAGCCGGGTGCGGGCCGGTGCGTTCGGCGCCATCCTGATGCGCCGTCCCGATCGGGTGGCGCGGGTGGTCGAGGCCATGCGCTCGGCGGTGTCGATCCCGGTCCATGTCAAGCACCGGATCGGCGTGGATGAGCTGGACGCCTACGAGGACATGCTGCGGTTCGTCGACACGGTGGCGTCGGCGGGCTGCGACACCTTCTACGTCCACGCGCGCAAGGCGTGGCTGCAGGGCCTGTCTCCCAAGGAGAACCGCACCGTGCCCCCGCTGCGCCACGACGAGGTCCACCGGCTCAAGGCCGAGCGACCGCACCTCACCATCGTCACCAACGGCGGCATCACGACGGACGACGCAGTCGACGCGCACCTCGCCGAGGTCGACGGCGTGATGATCGGGCGGGCCGCCGCCGACGACCCGTGGTGGATGGCGTCGCTGTCGCAGCGCATCCTGAGGATGCCCGGTCCCGCGACCCGCCTGGACGCGATCGAGGTGGTGCGCCCCGTCATCGCGCGGGCTGTGGCCGAGGGCCGTCCGCCCCACGCCGTCACCCGTCACCTCGTCCACCTGTTCGCGAACCAGCCGGGTACCCGCCGCTGGCGCCGGGCCCTGTCGGAGCACCGCCACGATCCCGATGGGGGGCTCGATGCAGCGGTCGCGGAGCTCCACGCCGCGATGGAGGCCGCATGAGTCCCGGGGTGCTCGCATCTCACAAGATCGGCCCGGACGGTGCCCCCGAGGTGTGGGTGCTGCACGGGATCCTCGGATCGGGCCGAAACTGGCGCGCGTTCACCCGTCGCTTGGCACGGGAGCGCACGGACCTCGCGTTCCGGCTCCTCGATCTGCGCCGACACGGCGACAGCCACGAGGGGTTCACGCCGCCCGACACGGTGGGGGCCTGCGTCGACGACCTGATCGCCACCGCCCACGCGCTTCAGGTCCACCCCGTGGGGGTGGTGGGCCACAGCTTCGGTGGCAAGGTCGCGCTCGCCCACGCCGGACGATCGCCTGTGGGCCTTCGGCAGACGTGGGTGCTCGACGCCACGCCGGGTCCGGTCGGCGATCGGATGGCCGACAACGAGGTCGTCCGCGTGATCCGTGCGTTGGACACCATTCCGCTACCGGTCCCCGATCACGCCACGCTCGCGAGCACCCTGCGCGACGCCGGCTTCAGCGACGGCCTCGCCGGCTGGATGACCACCAACCTGCGCGCCAGCGCGGACTCCGAGGGCAACGGGGAGGGGTACCGCTGGCGGTTCGACCTCGACGGCGTCCGTGCCCTGATCACCGACTACCGGGACCTCGACCTGTGGCCCGTCCTCGAAGCCGGACCTGGAGACCTGCACGTGGTGCGCGCCGGGCGAGGCGACCGGTGGTCCGATCAGGACGTCGCCCGACTCGCCGCGTCCGGGGTCCAAGACCACCTGCTGGCGGACAGCGGGCACTGGGTCCACGTCGATGCCCCAGACGCCCTCCGCCGATTGTTGATCGACCACCTACCCGGCGGAAGTGACACCGCGTGACGGAACGTCGTCGAGCAACGTGCGGTACCGATGACTGCGGTGTTTCCGCAAGGCCGGGGCAGTCGCGGAAAATGCGTCAAAGGGGTTTCGATCCGTGACGTTGGCGTGTATAAGTCCGCTCGTCTGGTGGAGGACATCATGAACCGCTCGCTTGCCCTCGTGCTCGCCGCATCGCTCGCCGCGTGCACCACCTCGGTGGACCCCGGCTCGAACGATGACACCAACGCCAACAACCCCGACGACACCGATGGTGCCGGGGGCGGCGACACGTTCGAGAACAAGGACACGTTCCCGTTCGACGACGGCTCGAACGACTCCGCGGACTCCGGCACCAACTCCGGAAACGGGTCGGGCAATGGCTCCGGCAACGGGTCGGGCAACGGCACCGGCTCGGGCACCACGGGCGGCACCGGCTTCGGCGGCGGCTCCGGCCTCCTCCCCGGTGGCTCCGGCCTCGGCGGCTCCGGCCTCCTCCCCGGCGGCTCTGGCCTCCTCCCCGGTGGCTCCGGCCTCCTCCCCGGTGGCTCCGGCCTCGGTGGCTCTGGGCTGATCCCGCCGCCTCCGGCCCCGGCGCCCGCCTTCCAGCTTCATGGCCACACCCCCGGCTCGCTCTTCCTGTTCCCCTGAACCGGATGCGCGCCACGGTGCGAGAGGGCGGGCCGCAGCAGCGGCCCGCCCTCTGTCGTGGTGCAGGTTGGGGACCGACCCAAGACACGCTAGGACACGGGCTGCGGAGGACTCGGATGACCCACGGCTGGACCCCCCACGTTCGACAGGCGCTCTCGTGCCTGGCTCTCGCGGCCTCGGTGGCCTGTGTCGGCGGCAGCCCGGATCGGCTCGACCCCCTCGAGTTCCCGGGCGCCCTGTCGGACACGGCGGTGGTCCCACCGACCAACAACTGTCTCGACCGCGCGTGGGGGTTTGAGGTCGAGGGCCGTGGCTGGGTCGATGCCACCTGGTCCGGGATCGGGCAGTACGCCTTCCAGTCTACACCGTCCCCGATCACGCAGATCACGCTCCGCTCGTGCGACGGGGGCATCATCCCCCAGGTGTTCACGCTGTCGTACGTGGGCACCACCAAGGTCGAGCCTGGGGAGCACGTCGTCTCGCGCACCGCATCCACCGATGCGCCGGGCTTCTTCTTCTCCTTCACGGACACCACCCGCGAAGGCGCCGAGTCGCGCCGGTGCGACGACCAGCCCATCGGCCGCGTGTTCATCGACGCGATCGACGCACGCCGGATTCGGGGTCGCCTCGACATCCAAGCGGGCTGCGTCGACGCCGAGACGATCAGCACCGCAGTCCTGCCGCAAGAGACCTGGTTCCGCGGCTGGTTCGAGGCGGAGAACGTCGGCTCCGAGTGAGCCCACGGGGTGGCCCATGCGCCGCCACAGGCACGAGGGTCACGACCACGCGCCTCCGCCTACGGATGGAGCACGCGCGCTCGCGTCGGGGGACCCGCTGACGAGGCGAGGGCTGCGAGGTGGCCCCCCTCAGTCGACGCCGATCCACTCCGGAGGCATCGCCCCGAGCCCGTAGGACACGAAGTAGGTCTGGCAGTCCGGGTCGGTGGGCAAGCCGGTGCAGCCGTCGCCCGAGACGTCGTTGCGCGACACCAACGCCGACAGGTCGAACACGATCTCCGAGGTGTCGACGTCGTCGAACCCGTCCAGCGTGACCACCATCGTGTTCTCTTCGGTACACGACTGCGCGGACGTGCACAGGGCGTGGACACGGGACGTGTAGACGCTGGAGGTGCCCTCCGACAGCAGCGACACGCGGCTGTGCATCCGACCGATCGTCGAGTTGATGAACAGGTCCTCGACGTCGAGCGGGGGAAGGGCCGTCTCGTCGTTGGCGGCCGTGGCCGCGGTTCGTGGAAGCCCCAGCGTGAAGCGGATCCCGGCCGGCACGATGTCGGCGACGGTGCCGACGATGTCGCTGTTGAGCCCGGCACCGCCCTCGCAGTCGCCGACGTCCGTGGCGAAGTCGAGGAGGGTCACCGTGCCATCCGACCACATGCTGTCGGCGGTGAGGGTGACCGGGAACACGGTGCCCGCGGCGTCGAGCAGGGCGACGTCGTGGACGAACAGGCGGAAATCGACGAGGCGAACCCGCTGGTTGGTGGTCCCCACCTGCTCGAAGCTGCGCTCGCAGGTGGCGGCGTCGTTGCCGAAGGCGGCACGCGTGCGGAGCGAGACGGTGCGCGGTGGTCCGACCACGTCGGTGTCGGTGTCGACCGGGCCGGGATCGTCTGGGCCGTTGCAGGCGCCAAGCAAGAGGGCCCCCAGCACGACCGGACGCGTGAGCGTGGACCGTGCGGGGTGACGGGACAGAGGGGCTGTGGACATGGAGGGCTCCACGGGACTCACCAGGAGATGTCGATCACGATGGGACGATGGTCTGAGCCGCGCCCCGTGCTGAGCACGGACCGGTGCACCCGAACCCGGTCCTCGACCACGGCGTGATCGAGGGGGGCCACCGGGATCTCGAACCCGGGGATGAAGGCCTTGGGACGCCAGGTGGGCCAGGGGAGGGCGCCGAGGCGGCGATGGCCCAGGCGCATCGGCGGGGCCGCAAACGCTTCGAGCGAGGGGTTCCACGGGGACAGGTTGAAGTCCCCGATGGCGGCCACCGGGGGAAGGCCCGGCTGGTCGATCCAGGTACGGAGACCTCGGAGCTGGCGCTGGTTGGCCTCCAGCCCGGCCGCAGAGATCGGAGGCGCCGCGTGCACACCGAGCAGGCGCACCTCGCGATCGTCCACGCGGAGCACGGCGGCGAGGGCGGGGATGTCGGCGACCGTCAGGACCTCCTTGTCACGCAGGGGGATCCGACTGAGCATCGAGATGCCGAACGCGTCGTTGCGGTCGGCATCGTGGCGGTACGGGTAGTCGCCGTACCACTCGGACTCACGGATGGCCTTGCGCCACCGGTCGTCGACCTCGAGGAGGATCAGCACGTCCGCCTCGATCGCACCCAGCTCGCCGAGCATGGGGCGGGTGCTCCCGTTGGCGACGTACAGGTTGGCCATCACCACCCGCGCACTGCGGACGCCTGGGTCGTTGTTCCCGTCGAACATCGGGAGCCAGACCCGGTACAGGTGGAACAGCGACACGATCGCGAACGCGTACCCGACGAACCGGGGCACGCGGGACGTGACCGCGAGGAACAACCCCAGCACGGCCAGCGCGCTCCACACCGGCATGGTCATGTGCAGGATGACCAAGGCGGGATGGAGGTCTCCCACGGCGAGGTGGATGACCAGCAGCACGAGGAGGAGTGCGGAGAGCGCGGCCAGGCGCTTCTCCCCGGTGGTCCAGTACTGGATGGCTGCCTCCGAACCGCCTGAGTCGGCGACGTGGCCCTTCCCTACACGATCGTGGGAGGCGGCGCCATCCGATCCGGGGCGTCAGCGGCCGAGGAACACGAACCGCCGGCGCCCGTCCCGCTCCACGAGGAGCATCGCGCGTTCCTGGTCCGGCAAGGCGTCCAGGGCCTGTCGGACGGATCCCACCGCGCGCCCGTCCACCTCGACGATCGTGTCACCGGGCCGGAGACCCGCACGGGCGGCTGGCGCGTCTGGGCTCACCTCCACGACGATGGCGCCCTTGTCGGGGAGCGTGGCGGCCACCCCACCCGGGACCGCACGTCGGACACTCTCCGGATCTTGCAGGCGGACGCCCTCCAGCAGCCCCTGCGTGGAGACCGGGGAGGGATCGGCCGGGCCTTCTAGCTCATCCGTCGGAAGGGGCGCCAGGACGATCTCTCCACGCCGCGCCCGTCCGTTCCTCAGCCAGGTGAGCTTGACGCCGGTCCCGGCCCCCTTGAGGGCCACGGTGTTGCGGAGGGTGTTGGACGACGCCACGGGCACGCCGTCGACCTCGGTGATCAGGTCGCCTGGCTGCAGTCCGAGCGTGGCCGCGGGTGTCCCGTCCCCGACCCCGTTGATCAGCGCCCCAGCCTGGCCAGGGGGGAGCCCGAAGCGATCTGCGAACGCTGGGTCGAGATCCTGGATCCCGACGCCCAGGAAGCCACGCTGAACGGACCCGTGCTCGACGAGCTGCTCCATCACGCGCTGCGCGAGGTTGGACGGCACGGCAAACCCGACGCCATCGTTGCCGCCGGAC
>JAUHWK010000662.1 GCA_030424555.1 bacterium
CGCAGATGCCGTTCGGCGCTTGCTCAAGGAGCTGGTCGACCAAGGGGCGCTGGCCCGGGTCGGCGCCAAGCGGTGTACCCGCTACCGTCGGATCACCGACTGAGGGCACCCGCCGCAAGACCGCGATGCTTCCGGACCGCTACCGATCGCGGGCGAGCCGGAAGCCGAGTGCAGACCACCGCGCCCCAGGTGCCGCCGTGGTGGACGCCTTGGCCCACGACGCCAGCGACGGACGCTCCCACGACCCCGGATGCAGCAGGACCTCGTCCCCCACCCGCTCGCTGGTCCACTCGCCGACGTTGCCCGCGAGATCGTACACACCCTCCGGCGTGCAGTCGGCACGGTACAGCCCCACCGCACACGGGCGCTCCAGTGCTTCTTCCCGGGTGTTGGCGTGGCCCTCGCCAAACGGCGAACCCCACGGGTAGGGCCGCTTGTGCTCCCCCCGCACGGCGTGGACCCGCTCCGACCAGCTGGGCAGACGGGCACCGCGGAACGCCGCGTAGGCCTCGGCCTCGTGCAGGCTCACGCCCACGACAGGCTGGTTGGCCTCCGTGAACATGCCGACGTCGGGGCGAGCCGCCAAGGCGGGCCAGGTGTCCTCGGTCTCCGTGCGCCACGCCCAGCCGGCCTCCGACCACAGCGCGCGATCGTCGTAGCCGCCAGCGTCCACGAACGCGCGGAACTCCGTGTTGGTCACGGGGTACACGGCCAGGGCGTAGGCCGAGCCGTCGCCGGTCTCCAGATCGGCCCAGTAGGCGGGCTCGTCGGCCGAGGGCAAGCGCGGATCCCCGACGCGCGACAGCAGCTCGCCCAAGGCCAGCCGGTCGCGGGAGGCACCCGTGCCCGCACGGACCGCCTCGACAAGGGACTCGACCACCGCCGCGTGGAGGGCGTCGTCCGGCGACAACGCCAGGACAGCCTCCCGCACGGTGGGGTCACCGCACAGCGCCGCGCGGCCTTCGGGACCCGCCACAGGGCGGGCCGACAACAGGCGATCGACGGGTTGGGTCGCGACGTCGTTCACAGCAGACTCCCAGGACTCGCCTCCGGGCTAACGCCGACGCTCTGCGCCCGGCCACCCAGGGTCAGCCCGCGGACTGCGCCTTCACGTGCTTCCACAGGTCGCGGTCGAGGATCCAGCGGACGAGGCCCGGGGCCCATCGGGTCGCGTAGTAGATGAACCAGCTGTCCGCGCCGATCATGTCCACGAAGCGGCCGCGTTCGACCCCCTTGAGGAGGGCGGTCGCCACCTGTGCGGCCGTGAACTTGCGGCTCGATCCCTCGATCGCCCAGGTGAGGGCGGGCTTGGTCTCGTTCTCCTCCGCCAGGCCCGGCGTGTCCGTGGTGGGCGGGTAGAACACCCCCACCCGGATGCCGTGGGGCAGGAGCTCCTGGCGCAGGGCCTCCGCAAACCCCACAATCCCGAACTTGGACGCCGAGTACGCACCGTACCCGTAGAAGGACATGAACCCGAGCATGCTGGTGACCAGGCGGATGTCGCCACGGCCCACGGTCCGCATCCCTGGCTCAAACGCCTTCACCAGCCGCACATGCCCCAACAGGTTGGTCTCGAGCAGGTCGCGGAACCCGTCGATCGTCGCCTCCTGGATCGGCGCACAGCGGGCGTAGCCCTGGTTGCACACCAAGAGGTCGCAGGGCCCACCGAGCGCGGCGTCGACCAGGGCAGGCAACCCCGCGACCGCGGCGTCCTTGTCCGCCGCCGCGCCATAAAGCGTCACGCGTTTCAGCGGCACAATGCTCATACCCGCACCTCCGCGTTCTTGCGTTTGGCGATCTTGGAATTGACCACCGC
>JAUHWK010000663.1 GCA_030424555.1 bacterium
TCGTGGCCCAGCTCCTACGGGGACCGGTACAGCACGATCGGGATCACCTCCAGCCGGTTCAGCGGCTTGGGCAACGCCTGGGACATCATCGAGGCCGACGTCTCGTTCAACGAGCACATCTGGACGTTCATCCAGGGCTCTCCCACCCAGCAGTACGTGGCAGACCTCCAGTCCATCGCCACCCACGAGTTCGGGCACGCCTTGGGGCTGGGCCACAGCAACTTCCAGAGTGCCACCATGTTCGCGTCCTACGTGGGGGGCACGGGGGCGCGCTCGCTCGACGCCGACGACGAGTCGGGGGTGTGCAGCCTGTACCCGGGCGGGGGCGGTGGTCCGACCAACCCCTCCGACGACACCTGCGAGGACAACGACAACTCCGGGGACGCCGCCGGGGTGTCCTGTGGAGACCAGGTCACGGGCGAGGGCAACGACGACGACTGGTACTTCATCCAGACCGCGTCGAGCGGGACCGTCGCGGCCGATCTGGCGTGGAGCGCCTCGGCCGACCTCGACCTGTACCTGTTCAGTGCCCAGGCCGAGCTGGATCGCAGCGAGCAGAGCAACACCCAGGCCGAGGCGGTGTCCGCGTCCAACCAGCCGTCTGGCAGCTACTACCTGCTGGTGCGCAACTACCAGGGCTCGGGGGCGTACACGCTCGACATCACCTGCGACGGTACGGCGGGGGGCTCGAACGGTGGCGTGTGCGGCAGCGGGGGCTCGGGGGGAGGCAACCCGCCCGGCGGCGACGACGCCTACGAGGAGAACGACAGCGTGAGTGAGGGCGCGCCGGTGAGCTGCCCGGGGGTCATCTCCGGCACCGCGGCCGACGACGACTGGTTCGTGTTCCAGACCCTCACCGAGGGCTCGATCTCGCTGTCGCTCACCTGGACCGGGGCGGCCGACCTCGACCTGTACCTGGTCGATGCCTCGTCGGAGGTCGGTCGGAGCGTGGAGGAGACCGGCAACGCCGAAGTGATCGCGCTGAGGACCATGCCGGCGGGGATGTACGGCGTGGTCGTCGATCCCTACGCGGGCACGGCGGAGTACGAGCTCGAGCTGTCCTGCGGCTCACGGACTGATCCCGGCGATCCGGGAAGCGGTGAGGACGACACGGGCGACGACGGCGGCGCAGACGAAGGGGACGACGACACACCGGGGATCGGTGACGATCCGTTCTCGGACGACGCCGTCACCTCTGCGTGCGCGGGCTGTGCCTCGCGGGGCACGCCGGGGATGGCCTGGGTGCTCGTGCCGGGGGTGCTGGTGGGCCTGCGGCGTCGGCGCTGAGCCGGGTCACTGCATGCGCGCCCAGCCCTGCTGGTAGTACCGGGCCAGGATCGCGGTTCCGAGCTGGTTGATCTCCACCGGACGGCGCTCGAGGTCGACGGGGAGACGCCACATCGTGGCCAGGGCGTCGGCGTTGAGCCAGCGGGTGGGCAGGCCGGCGGGATCGGTCGCGCCAGGGTCCACGCCCTCGGGCGTGAGCAGGGCGATGCCCCAGGTCCCGAAGCTGGGGACGTCCACATGCCCTGCGTGGACGGTGCGGGGGACCGGGGTGTCGGCCGCGGCGGCCCGCAGGGTCTCGACGATGCACCAGTAGGCCTCGGGGGCGTGGAAGGGGCTGGTGGCCTGGGTGGCGAGGGTGCCGCGGTCGGTGAGCCGTCGGAGCGCGAGCCGGAACGTGGCCTGGCTGTACAAGCGGGCAAGTCCGGCGTCGTGGGGGTCCGGTAGGTCCATCACGATCACGTCCCAGCGGGCGTCGTGGTCCTCCAGGAAGCGCACGGCGTCCTCGTGGTGGACGGTGACCTTGGGGT
>JAUHWK010000127.1 GCA_030424555.1 bacterium
CCGAACGTCAGCGAGGTCGGCGTGCCCTGCACGAGCCCCCACGCATTGCCCGCGTG
Organism: bacterium; assembly: GCA_030424555.1. Classification (GTDB taxonomy): domain Bacteria; phylum Myxococcota_A; class UBA796; order UBA796; genus JAUHWK01. The sequence continues at coordinate 57 of JAUHWK010000127.1, forward strand.
GACGATTCCCTTGAGCCGGAGGATCCCCGCAGGAAGTGCCGAGCTGGGCTCCACCAGCCGATGCATCAGGTCCGCGAGCGGCTGCGGATGGAACACGACGTCCGGCGCGAAGATCCACCCGGCGGTGGAGGCCTCCTCCGTGGACCGGGCCGTCCCGTGCGTCCCCACCCACGCCACGGGCGCCTCCTCCGGGTGGTCGTGGTCGTGGTCGTGGTCGTGGTCGTGGTCGTGGTCGTGGTCGTGGTCGTGGTCGTGGTCGTGGTGGACCACCCGCGGTGAACGCACCGTGTCGGGCGCCAGGTCCAGCCACGCCGCCGCAAGCCGACCCTGCTCGGTGGTGGCGACGATCTGCTTGGGCGGCCACAGCCCGCGGGCCTTGGCGACAAAGGCCTCCAGGGTCTCGGCGTCCACCTGGTCCGACCGGTTGGCGACGAGCACATCGGCGGCCTCCACCTGGGCCAACCAGGTCTCCTGTTGCTCCGCGTCCGGTCGCAAGAACTGCACGGGATCGACCAGGGTGATCACCGCCTGACGCTGGAGCACCCCGGCAAACCACGGGCGCGCCAGCTCGTCGAGGACCTGGGCGGGGGAGGCCAGGCCCGTGGGTTCGATCACGATCCGATCGGGCCGCGGCTCCTGCACCAGCTGCCCGAGCGTGCGTCCGAACAGGGGACCCGCGGTGCAGCAGATGCAGCCCCCCGGGATCTCGGCGATCGGCAGCGTCTCGCCCTCCGGCACGGCGCCGCGCAGGATCGCGCCATCCAGCCCCACCTCGCCGAACTCATTGACGAGGACCGCCCAGCGCTCGCCCTGCGGACGCAACCGCGTGAGCGCATCCAGGATCGCCGTGGTCTTGCCCACGCCGAGCGCCCCGGTGACGATCGTGACGGGAACCGGCGCCTGGGCCATCCACACCTCCGGCGCCCTTGTATGCACCCCGTTCGCGACGTCCTGTCACGTCGCATCTGCGCAGGGACGGCCCCGCGCTGCGACCGGGTACGCCTGCCCCATGCCCCTCGTCCCCACCGTGCTCGCCCTGTGGCTGACGGCCGCCGCCCAGGCCACCCCGCCTCCCGGTCCCGCCTCCCTCACGGTGACGGTGGACGGTCTCGACACGCGCACCGGCCACGTGATCGTCGTGCTGTTCCAGGATGCCGACGCGTTCCCCGACGACCCCGCCGGGGCCCTGGACTCCCGCCGCGCGCCCGCCGACGCCGACGCCGTCACCGTCACGTTCGAGGGCCTCGCGCCCGGGACGTACGCGCTGTTCGCCTTCCACGACGTCAACGCCAACGGGGACCTGGATGTCCGTCGGGTGATCCCGATCCCCAAGGAACCCCTCGCGGCCTCCCGCGACGCCAAGGGTCGGTTCGGCCCCCCACGGTTCGAGGACGCGGCCTTCGTCGTGCCCGCCGGTCCCCACACCGAGGTCCTCCACCTGAGCGCGATCTAGCGGTCCTCTCCCACATCCTCCTGATGGACGATGCTGGCGGAGTTGATGCAGTACCGCAGGCCGGTGGGCGGCGGACCGTCGGGAAACACGTGCCCCATGTGGCCCCCACACCGCGCACAGTGAACCTCCGTGCGCGGCATGAACGGGATCGACGTGTCACGCTTCTCCTCGATCACGCCTTCGGACGCCGGCTGGAAGAAGCTCGGCCAGCCACACCCGGCGTCGAACTTCGTCTCGCTCTCGAACAAGAACGCCCCGCAGCCCGCGCAGTGGTAGCGCCCAGGCCGGGCGTCATCCCAGTACCGGCCCGTGAACGCACGCTCGGTCGCCTCGGTTCGAAGCACCTTGAACGCGAGCTCAGACAGCCGTCCTCGCCAGTCCTCCTCCGACAGCGAGGCGGGGTTGGGCAACAGCGGGACGGTCGGATCGGTCGGCATGGGGGTCTCCAGGGAACCGGGGCACGCTCCCCTACGACACCGCAGCGGGTGTGGTCATGTCACGTGCCGTCGACGCCCACCAACGCGCGAAGGCCAGCGAGCGCCTCCGTGGTGCCGAGATGACGCTGAAGGCGCGAGGCTACCGCTTGGTCATCCCAAAGGGCCTGAAGATAGCGCGCCGGGCCGTCTTCCCAGCGCCACTTGCCAAAGTGGGACCACACCACCGGCTTGCCACCTGGGTCCACCGGCTCTGGCGACTGCCGCAGCCACGCGAGGATGGACTCGGCGCGGGCAGGATCCACATCGTGCAACGCGCTCGCGATGACCGACTCCAGGGTCTGCGAAGAAGCGACGGGCGCCCACGGCTCCTCCGTGAACCAAACGATCGGATGAAACTGATCGGGGGCGATATCGAATCGGGATCTCAATGACTCCAACGAAGCCCTCGCCGGACCGGCCTCAGGCCCGTCCGCGTCCCGGATCACCCAAAAGGCACCGGCCTTCCCACGACCAACCTGGATCTCCAGCGCTCGGCGCAACTTGTCGTCCTTCCCCCCAACAGGAATCACTCGGACAAACGCATCGTCTGTCGTTCGGTACCAAAACTGCCCTCGGGACGATCGATCGCTTGTACGTACGACCCCGACCGGGTCCTCATGGACCGACACCGCACCCGCGATCCCTGTCAGGTACCCCGCCAGGAAGGCTCGATCATCGTAGCCCTCCACCAGAACGACACGTTCGCGCTTGGTCATCGCGGATCGACCCCGAACTCCATCCTGGCGTCCCGCACCTGCTCTCCGGTCAGCACGCCCTGAACAATCACCCCGTCCGTCCGGGACAGATTGTGGACGCTGATCTCGTGAATCGCCGCATCGCCCAGCGCGAGAACAAGGTGATCGATGAACTCCACGCTGTGGGTCGTGAGCACGACCTGCGTTCCACGACGCACCGCCTGTGCGATGGCCTGAGCCGTCCCCCGCAGGGCCGAGGGGTGCTGACAGACCTCGGGCTCCTCGATGAGGGCGAGGCCGCCTGCCACCTGGACCAACTGGACCACTGTCTGGACGAAGGAAATGACTCCGTCACCAGACATGTTCAGGGGGACCGGTCGCGCGCCTCCGAGCTCCATGTACAGCTCCAGGCGGCCGTCGAAACCCTCGATCGCGTGGAAGCCGCCGAACTCAGGCAGCACCTTGCCCATGGCTTCCTCGATCGCGGCCTTGTTCCCGGCTCGCACCGCATCCGCGTACACGCCCGAAAGCCGGACCGGGAGTGCCGGATCAATGAGCGGCACAGCAGATACACCAGCCGGCAACCCTGCCCCATTGGCGCCCGCGAACCCGTTGTTCACCGCGAACGACGTCGTGGATGCCATCGCCCAACCCCCAGGTTCCGGCCGGAACCTCGTGGACACGTGAAGGTGGTCCTGTGGGGTCGTCGGGGGCTGGCACGACAGGAGAAAGTGATGGTGGGCTGCTGGCTTCGTCCTGGTGCAAGAGAACTTCGCGGCTTTCGCTCCTGAGCGAACGAGCCAAGCCGCCCCGCCCGGCACCTCCGGATGCCGCTGTACGGCCCGCGCAACCGCCTCCGGCGCACCGCCACTCGCACCGATCAACAACGCGTCCAACACCGCAGACTTGCCGCAAGCGTTGGGGCCCGTGAGCACCGTGAGTGGCGTGAGGCCATCCAACTCGGCCTTTGCGATGCCTCGGAAGTCCGAGATGTCGATGCGGGTGATCATGGCTGGGCGCTAACGCATCCTCGTGCGAGGTGGTGTCGGCACGTGCGGGCCGCAGGGTCTCGTCTGTCCATCCACTCCCGTCCGACCCGCAAGGTGACGACCACCTGGTTCTCCCCCGGTCGCGGAACCAATCTGCACCGACAACGACAACGACAACGACAACGCCGTCGTCGGACGACACCGCGCCTGCAGAGACGTTCGTCCTGGAGAGTCACGTACCCGACCCTTCACGGATCCCGGCGCCTTCGACACAAGCGCGCCGCGCAAGGGCCAGAGCGACCACGGCGAGCCCCACAGGCCGGCGATTCGGCCCCAATCCAGACGCGTCTGCTCTGCGCGAACCCTCGATGGCGTCCGCTCGACCACGGCCCCAAAGGAATCACTCAAGGGCGGTGGCAAGGTCGTCGGCAGGAGCACGGGGGAAGGGCCGACCCGTCCACGCTCGCCACTGGTCGTCCAGAAACTCGATCTTCGCGGCCAGCTTCGAGTGGGGGGACGACTGACCCCGCAGCGTGTCCGGGACCTGCATGAGCCGCGGGTCTCCGAATGCGAGCTCGACCAGCTCCGCGAAGTCCTCCCGCGGGTTGGTCGCCGCGTACCGTGTCAAAAACCCATCGCGAACCAGGTCGCGCGACTGCTCCCTGGCAATCCCGCGTTCGATGACCTCGCCCACAGATTCTGGCCGATGGTCGACGCTCAAGCGCCCCCAGCCGTCATGGTCGAACCCCGGCCCACAGAGCATCGCGAGGTGGGCCATCTCGTGGTGGATCGCATCAACAAACCACCGCCGAGACGTGTTCTCGAGTGCGAGGTGAATGGACCGGTCCTGACACTGGGCGAAGCCGCCGCGGCCGTACTCCCCGTTCCAGAGGGTGTCGTGGAGATAGACCTCGTCGAGGCATGCGGACTGGAGCGTGTCGGGCCACAACGCAAGGGCCATAACGACGCCCTCCAGGGCTGCGTGAAAGGGCTCCAGTTCTTGCGGCAACAGGTCCCGGTCGGCCTGCCGCTCCTCTTCGTGGTCCACGTACCGAATCGTGACCCAGGCCCGTTCCGACGCGTCCTCCAACGCCATGTCGATCAGCGCCCGGGCCACACGAACGCCCCCCGATTCAGGCGGCGCCACCGTGTCCTCCCCCACAGGCGGGGTCTCCGACGTGGGGAGCAGCTCGACCGCTGGATGCAGCATGTCTGCCGCGTCCTCATGGAACCACGACCCCCTCATCGCGACGACGGCGAGGCATGCGAGCCACAGCACCCCACCCAGGGCTCGGCCGTCGCCGTGGCGCACCGTGGCCACCGGCCACCCATCGCTACGCGACGTCCTCGCGGCACAGCGTGAACCAGTTGTTCAGGCTGTTCTCGACCTTGAACGCCATGCCGATGCTGACGTGGTCGCTGACCTTGCGCATGAAGTCGCGGGTCTTGTGGTAGACGAGGACCTGCAGGCCCTGGTTGTTCCGCTTGATCGTGGGCCATCCGGCGGGCGTGGGGCCGTCGGGGACCATGAAGTAGTCGACCACCCAGGCGCCGCGCTCCTCCCAGGTGGGGTTGCCCTCGGTGCTGTGTGCCACGTAGTACCCGGGCCCGATCAACGGACGGGTGCCCCCCTCGTTGTAGCCGAAGATCGTGCCATCCTCGGCGCGGGCACAGCGCTTCTGGAAGAAGTTGAACACCGGCAGGGTGTTGCGCCCGTGGTGGATCACCTCGGTGACGTCGCCCACGGCGTCGGGGACGAAGTGCTGCTGGGTGATGGCCGGGGCATCCGCCGCGATCTCCCACATGCGCTTCTGCTGGGCCTTGGTGGTGCGGGACAGCGCCGCCATCCGGCCGGCGTGGTCCATGCCGTCGAAGAACGCGGCGAGGTCGTCGATGGACGTGGAGCGGTCGGCGAGCAGGGCGTCGAGGGACATCAGGCCTCCAGGGAGACCGCGCCCCTATCGCATCCGCATCGTGGGTTCACCGCGGACGACACACCGTCACCCGGCCGCCAGCCCCAGGACACCTCGCAGATCGGGCAGCACCACCTCCGCCCCGCCCGCGCGCAGCTCCCGCTCGTCGTGGCTGCCGTGCGAGACCCCGATGGCGCGCACGCCGGCCGCCACCGCCATCTCCATGTCCCAGCGGGTGTCGCCCACCAGCAGCGCCTCGCCGGCCGCCCACCCTGACTCCTCCAGGGCCAGGTGCATCAGGTCGGGGGCGGGCTTTCCGTGGACGACCCGCTCGCACGTCGCGAGCGAGCGGAACCGGCCCGTCCACCCGAACCGCGCCAGGATGGGGACCAACGACAGCGCCCCGCGGCTGGTCGCGATCGCCACGCCCAGGCCCGCGTCCTCCAGCGCCGACAACACCTCGTCCGCCTCGGGCATCGGGCGGACCCGGGGCATGCCCACCGTGGGGAACAGTTCCCTGTAGGCGTCGGCGAGGGCCGTGACGTCGTCCGGGCGCTGCGTGCGCGGGACCGCCTTGGCGAGCATCACCTCCAGCGGCAGCCCCATCATCCCGTGGACCCAGGCCGGCAGCACCCGCGGGTGGCCCGCTGCGGCGAGGACCTCGTTGACCGTGGCCGCCACCGCGTCGCGCGACTCGGCCAGCGTCCCGTCGAAGTCGAACACCACGCCTCGCACCATCCTCGCCTCCTGCACGCCGATCGGCCCCTGGGCATGCTACGCGTCCGCTCTGTCCGCAAGGTGACCGTGCGCCCGCTTCGACCCCTCCTGCTCCTCGTTCCCGCCCTCATCCTGGGCACCCTGACCCTCGGGTGCACCTGCCAGGAGCTGTCGCTGGAGCCCACCCCGGTGCCCCACGCCGAGGCGATCGTGTACCTGTCGGACGCCTCCGAGGAGACCCGCACCACCATCCTTCAGGCCATGGCGGCCGAGGGGGCGTTCGGCGGCGGCGACACCCCGGTGCCCCTGCCCTGCACGGCCGTCCGCACCTGGGCCGTCGGGGGTGATGACGCCGTCTCCCTGGACGTCGAGACCGAGCTGGTGTCCGAAGACTGCCGCTCTGGCACCGTGTCTCGCCGCGCCTTCCTGTACCGCCACCTCGCCGCCCGCCCCGACGAGCGAGACCCACCCGGCGGCGGGTTCCGCGCCCCCCGGCTCGCCTTCCAGCAGACCTGGATGGGGGTCGGCTGGAACCAGCGGTACGGCACCTGGGGCATCCGAGACGTGGACCGGCACCGCACCCTCGGTCAAGACTGGGCGGACCGCATGCTGGAGGCGCCCGTGCAGCGCCGCGACCGCGCGCGCGACGTCGCCGTCCGGGCCTGGCGGCTCCCCCCCTGGATCGTCGGCCGCTCCACGTACCGAGGGGTGATCGAGGAGCATCAGTGCCTCGACGGCGGGCCCACGGCCGCCCGCCTGGTCCTGTCTCGGCACGGCGACGAGCACGCCTACATTCCCGGACCCAGCCTGCAGGCCATGGAGCGGGTGATCGGCACCCTTGGCGCCCGAGTGGTCAAAGACCCAGGCCCCGACGCACTGCGATGCGATCCCGCCCCCGCCTCGGAGATGCCATGACCCGCCTGGCCCGGCTCACGCTGACCGCCTTGGTCGTCTCGACCCCGATCGCCTGTGCGACCGCCCCCACCCCAACCCCTGCCGAGCGCCTGGGCTGGATCGCGGGAGACTGGGAGCACGTCGACGGCGAGACCACCATGATCGAGCGCTGGCGCACCGCCCCCGACGGCGACCTGCTCGGCTTCGGCACGGTCCGCGTGGGGCCCCAGCTGTACGGGTTCGCCGAGGCCCTCGCGATCACCGGCACGCCCGACGGCGCGATGATGCTGGTGGCGTGGCCCACCGGGCAAGACGCGGCGACCTTCGCGATCACCCTGGAAGGCCCCGACGCGCTGATCGCCCAGCGCACCGAGGGCGGATTCCCCACCCGCATCCGGTACCGGCGCATCGTCGAGGGCGACGCCCCGCGGCTCGAGGTCACCGCCACCGGCCCCGGTCCCGGCGAGCAAGAGCGCACCGAGACCATCGTGCTCGCCCCCCGCTGACCGGCACGGGCTGTGCATCGGTCCACCCCATGGAGGTCCCATGCGGCTGTACTACTCCCCCGGCGCCTGCAGCTTCGGTGCGTTCGTCGTGCTCGAGTCCCTGGCCCGCCCGTTCGCCCTCACCCGGGTGCCCCCCGCAGCCCGCGCCACCGAGGCGTACCGGGTCCTCAACCCCGCGGGGCAGGTCCCCTTGCTGCTCACGGAGGACGGCCGGTTCGTCGCAGAGAACACCGCGATCCTCCTGCACCTGGTCGACGTGTGTCCCGACTGCACCCTCGGTCGGGTCGCCGGCACCCCTGCCCGCGACGCGCTTCACTACTGGCTGAGCTGGCTCGACTCGGGCTTTCACGCGGCGTGGGGTCCGCTGTTCAACCCCCAGCGCTTCCACCCCGACCCCGACCAGCACGACGTGCTCAAGCAAGGCGCGCTCGCCCGCATCCGAGCGGGGTACGCCAAGATCGAGGCCGTGCTCGCCGAGCGGGACACCTTCCTCGAGGACGGCCCGAGCGTCCTGGAGCCCTACGTGTACGCGATGGCCCGCTGGGGACGGTCTCGGTTCGACCTCGCCACCGAGTTCCCCGCGACACACGCCATGCTGGTGCGCAGCGAGCAGGATCCCACCCTCGCCCGCATGCTCGCACTGGAGGCCGCCCCCGACACCGACCTGCCGATGGCCGGCCACGTCGTCGAGCACGCGCTGTTCACGCCCTGACCTCGCGGCACAGGCCCGCCGAGACAGGGTGGGACGCAAGGCGGCACACGACGCCACACGCCCCCTCGGTCAACGCGCCGCGGCCCCGGCCGTCGCCGTGGTCCCGATCGGCAGCGCGTCGGGGTCGCCCACGGTCTCCAGCGTGTAGAAGCGGCTGTCGGGCAGGTCGCACGCCCCGTCGGTGAGGTGCATGCACAGCGCGACGGGGAACACGCGCGACCAGTCGACCCAGCGGTGCCCGCCCTTGTACTCGACGTACCGGTGCGCGATCCCCTCGTCCTCGAGGTGGGCGTGGAACTGTCGCATCGCGCGCGGGATGCCGTAGATGTCGCTGGTGCCCATCCCGACCATGAACTTCGTGCCCCGCAGCGCGTCCGGCGAGGTCAGCCGCGAGTACGGCGACTCCGCCTCGAGCTTGGCCCGGTCCAGCTCTCCGAACACGCGGTCGATCGGCAGGAAGTTCTGGGCGATCCGTCCCTCGACGAACTCCGCGAGCTTGTCGGCGGTGAAGATCGGCGCACTCCACACCGTGAAGCTGTCCAGCCGATCGAGGTGGTCGAGGCCGAGGAACATCGTGCCCGCGCCGCCCATGGAGATGCCCATCATGTGCAGGCCGCCCTCCGCCTCGGGCACCACCGGGTACGACGCGACCACCGCGGGGATCACCTCGTCCATGACGTAGTCGCCATAGCGGTGACTGCCGTCAGCCCAGTTGCGCCAGAAGCCCTTCTCGCCGTCGGGGGCGACCATCAGGAAGGGCGGGAGACGGCCGGCCTCGATCCACGCGTCCAGGTGCTTGGTCACCACCGGGTGCTTCTCCAGCACCCGCTCGTCGTCACCGCCGCCGTGGAGGAAC
>JAUHWK010000128.1 GCA_030424555.1 bacterium
CCTCCGCGCGGGCGGTGTCGAGCAGCGGCGTGAGGCCGCCCTGGTAGACGCGATACCAGGGCAGGACGAACTCGGGGCGCTGAAACCAGGTGGGCTTGCCGTCGAGGTCCGCGAGGGCGTCCCACGCGGGCGCGAGCCACGGCCGCTCTCGGAACACGTCGTCCCGGGTGGCCAGCCGCACCTTCTGCCCGCCCCGCTGGCCCTCCACCGCCACCGCCAGGCCCACCCGCTCGGTCGGCGCCACGCGGGGGATCAGCCGGACGAGCAACCACAGGCTGTCCGACCCGATCGTCCCGTCCAGCCGGATCGGCTGACGCCCGGCCGGGTAGCGAAGGTCCCGCAGGGTGAAGGTGCCGCGGGTGAGCGTGACCCGGCCGTTGGCGTCGTGCAGCTCGATCTCCTTGTACGCGTTGAGCGTCACCCAAGGCGCCACCCGGATCAGATCGAGGATCAGGTAGCGGGTGGAGGGGCTGAGCTTGATCCGCCCTTGGCGCAGGGCGACCTCGCCGGTCATCCGCGCACACCCTCGGGGACGCTCGCCCCCCGCAGCGATGCTGAGGTCCAGGTCGAGCCGCCCTCCCACCGGGCTGTCCCGCCCCGTGGCCGTGTACACGACGTCGGAGATGTTGGCGTCGGTGATCGTGGCGTGCAGCGCCACCCGGGGCTTGACGTGGAACGTGTGGATCGTCCCATTGATGGTCCCCGGCGTGTTCGCGAACTGGAAGGTGCCGTCAAACCGCAGCGAGCTCTGCTCCAGCGCGAACACCGGCGCCTCGATGTCCTGGACCTGGACCGCCCCCGTGGTGAACCGCGAAGCCCGGATCGTGCCGTGGGCGCTCACCTCGCGGCGGCCGGGGTCGTACACCAGCTCGACGAGGTCCCCTCGGATGTCCTCCATGTGGGCAGACCCCAACGGGGGATCCTCGGGGGCCGAGTACTCCGCGCGCCGCACCCGCACGGTGTCCGCGGTGAGGCGCGCGATCGGCGGATGGGCGGGCTCACACGGGGGCGGCGGACGCTGCTGGTGGGCCTCGATCAACAGGCCGTCGACCTCCAGGCTTGTCCAGTGCAGCCACCACCGACCGCCCTGCACCCGCCGCGGCATGGGCAGCGGGAGGGTGCCGCGATCCACCCGCCACGTGGGCTTCTTGGGGTCGGTGTTGGTCATCGCCAGCCCCGTGACGGCCAGACGCCACGACCAGGGGTCGTGCCACACGCCCACCGGGAGGAACACGACGTCCTCCAGCAACATCCGGATCGGGGCGCCCGCCGTGAAGTGGTCCATCCAGCCTTGGATCTCGCGGGGACGGTTGAGGGTCCACACGACCGCCAGCGGCAGGGCGGCCACGGCCCCCAGCAACAGCAGCACGATCACGCGCACCGGGCGCATCCGCCAGGCCTTCACCCGACGCCGCCGCGCCCCCTTCCGGCGGGCACGCTCAGCCTCCTCGGCGCTCAGCCCAAACACGCGGGGTCAGCGCTCGGACGGGTCGGCGGTGGGGTGCGCCCTGTCGCCGACGGGCCCGACCATCCCGGCCGCCTCGAGCGATGCCACCTGCTCAGGCGTCAGTGGGTCCTCGGGCGGCGTCCCGGCGAACGAGGCCCCCATGCAGCGCACGAACGCGTCCTCCCCGACCGCCTCCCGTGCCGCGAGGATCCGCGCGGCGTCGTCCCCGACCACCACGCGCTGAAACGATGGACCGCTCTCCAGCGCCCCGACGATCGCGGCCGCCACGCGGTCTGGGTCCTGTGGGGCCTCGAGCATCGCGGCCTTGCGGGCGTCCCAGCGCGGCTGCTCCTGCTGGTGAACGGATCCGGAGGGCCTGGGCCGGCTGGCTGCGGTGGCCCGTGCGCCAAACCCGGTGTCGAACGCGCCCGGCTCGATCAGCGCGACGCGGACGCCCGCCCCTGCATTCTCGACGTACCAGCCCTCGGCCAGGGCCTCGAGGGCATGCTTGGCGGCGGCGTAGTAGCCCGACTCCGGAAACACCATCCGGCCGGCCACGCTGCTGACCACGACGATCGTGCCCCGGGCTTGCCGCACCGCGGGCAACACCCCCCGCATCACCCGGATCGTTCCCAGGACGTTCGCGTCGAACAGCGCCGAGATCGCGTCCATGTCGGCGTCCGGCAGGGCGTTGAACACGGCGTAGCCCGCGTTGTGCACCACCCCGTCCAGCGGCTCCTCGGCGACCGCCGCCAGCGTGGTGGCGACGGCCCCTGCGTCGTGCAGATCGATCCGGATCGGCGTGACGTTCGCCCCGTCCGACCCCCACAGCGCAGGATCTGGGGCCTCCCGATCGGCCGCGAGGACCGACACGCCCCGCGCCGCCAGCCGCGCCACGGTGCGACGCCCAAAGCCCGACCCTGCGCCGGTGACCAGGACCCGTGTCACGGCGTGGCGCCCCCGAGCGCCGATGCCCAGGCCGCGTCGAGCTCCGCGCCGACCGCGACCGAGGGCACCACGTCCTGCACGGCCTCCGCGCTCGCCGCGTCGATGGCACCCGCGCCATCCGGGGCGCCCTCGGCCAGCAGCAGCGCCGCGGCGGCGACCGCCTCGGGCGACGGGTCCGCGAACCACCACAGGGTCCGGCGGGCGTCCTCTCGGATCATCCCGACCCGCCACAGGCCACGGACCTCGTCGGCGAGCGGGCCGAGCCCGGCGATGCGCTCCGCATCGCGGCGACCGATCCCGACGTCCAAGCGATCGACCCGCCATCCCTCCGCCACCCGCGGCGCGAGGTGTGCGGCCAGCGCGGCCGCCGCGTCCCCCCCGTAGCGGGCCGCCCGGGCGTCGCCGCCTCCGAGCAGGGTCGCGACCGCGCCGCCTGGCAGGCGTGCGGCCCCCTCCAGCGCGAGGCGCCACGCCGCGATCGGACGGACCGTGTCGGGCGCGGTCTGATGGACGGCATCCAGCAAGGCTCCGAGCCGGTCGTCCGCATCCGCGTGCGGCGCCAGCAGGTCGGCCATTCCGCGGAGCGCGACGGCGACCCGACGAACCAGCGCCAGCGGCTCCGACAGCGCCGCGACGTCTGGGACGGCCTCGCCGGTCAGCAGCTCCCGGAGCCGGGCCACCGGGCTCGGTCCCTCGGGCTTGGGGGACGCCGCGCGGGGCTTCGACGGGCCTTGCGTGGAGGAGGGCTCGGCGGGAGCAGGCGCCACGGCCGGCATCGCCTCGGCGGCGGCCAGCAGCGCGCCTGCCCAGTCGCCCTCAAACCCATCGTCCTGCACCACCACACGATCCGCGACCGCCTCGCGCAGCGCCTGGTGGGCCGCCCCGGGCGCGCGCAGCACCACGGGCTCGTCGCCAGCGATGCGTCCCGCCACCTGCTCCGGGACCCCCTCCGGCCAAGGACTCTCGACCGGTGCCACCACCGACACCCGCCGAATCGCCCCGTCGGCCGGGGCCACCCGAAGGGTCCAGATCGCGCGATCGTCCGGCTCAGCCCGGACCACGCCCCGGCGCACGCCGACCACCCGCCATCCGGCCGTGTGGGCCGCCTTCGCCACCGTCACCAACAGCTCGAACCCGGCCTCGCGGGCCGCCGTGGTCGCCCAAGCGTCCGACAGGGCCTCCAGCGCCGCACGGGTCTGGACGCCGTCGGTCTCCGCGAGCGCGCGCACCGTCCACGAGAACAACCACGGTGCGACCGACTTGGGACCGCGTGCCTGCACGTGATCATGCAGCGCCGCCGCCGCGACCGCGTCGACCTCGCCCGGGTGCGCGTCCATCCAGGCTTCGACCGCTGCCAGGCGCGCGTTGCGCCGCTTGGGCAGGGCGGCCCCCATCAGGGTCTCCAGCGGGCCCTCGGGCGGACGATCGGGGGCGCGGTCCCGCGGTGCCACCTTGGAAGCGTCCGCCCGCTCCTCTGCGCCCTCCTTGCGGCGGTCGCGCCCGGTGGACCCCTCCTCCCCGGGGGCGCCGAGGTGATCGAACCATCCGGCGATCAGCGCGTCGATCGCTCCGAGCGGATCCTTGGCTGCGCGGGCCTCCACCAGGTCGAACAGCTGGCGAGCCGACGCCGCACGCACGCCTCCCCGCCCGGACACGCCCTTGCGCGCCCGCGCCAGGTCCCCGCGCTGTGCTGCGATCAGCGCCGCCCGGAACTGGTCCGTGCGTGCCTTGTGGGCCTTGGCCTTGGCCTCGGGGCTCGACTTCTGGAGAGACGCGAGCCGCCGCTCCGCCGCCTGGCGCGCCCCGCCCGGGGCCGCCGGCGACACCCGGCACAGCTCGATCAGCTGGGCGGCCTCGTGCTCTGCGGCCGCCCGATCGCCCAGCGCCTCGTGCACCGTCGACAGCGCCCACGACGCGGCCCGCAGCGCGGGAACGTCGGTGAGGTGGGCGGCTCGCCACCGGCCGATCTCCCCCAGCAGACGCCGCCGGGCGATCTCGTCCTGGGCGGCGTCGATCGCGTCGTCCCACTGGGAGAACCAAGGAGTTGTCGTCGTCATTCGGTCTCCATGCACCCACCCGTCGGGGCGCGTCCGCCGGCGATCACCATCCGCCGGCTGGTCCCTGGTAGTACCCAGGCGACCCCTGCACCGCGGGGGCCGGTCCCTGGATCACGGACGCGAGGAAGCTCGCCACGAACAGCCCCGCCATGATCCAGCCAAACAGGATCGGGACGAGGACGAGAAACAGCGGCACCTTGCCGAGGTCGCGTCCGAGCCCCTCGTACCACCGCCGGCCGAGCTGGGCCTCCAACAGGGCCTCCGCGTCGTCGGCGGACATCACCCCGGCCGGTCCGCGCACGACGGCGCCGTGGATCAAGACCTCGCCGCCCTCCTCGCCCAGGGGGATCGCCACCGGGATCGGGGCCATCGCGGCCTCCGCCTCGGCGTGCAGCAGCTGATCGCACGCGACACAGCGCCCGACGACCGGTCCCCGGCTGCCCCGAACGGCCGCCAAGGCAGACCGACCGCGGGCGAGATCGGGATCCTCCGAGGGCACCCGTTGTCCCCCTTCGACCGACACCTCCACGCGCCGAGCGTGGGGGCCGGCCGTGGTGGGATCGACGTCGGAGAGGTCGTGCCAGACCTCGACGCGGTGACAGCAGGAGCAGGTGACCAGGTGTCGCATGGCGCCCATCTATCCCGAGCCGCGCCCGACGACGGCCCCCGAGCAGGCCGCGGGTTACGCGCGCCCCCGATGTCCGACACCCTCCGCCGCCGCCTCCTCCTCGCCGCACCGGTCGCCCTCGCGGCGTGGGTCGCGGTGTTGATCGGTGCCACCTGGGCCCAGCGCTGGTCGTACCCGTACGATCTGGAGTGGATGGAGGGCGGTATCCTCGCCCACGCGTGGCGGATCCAGCAGTTCGAGCCCGTGTACGGGGATCCCTCGGCTGAGTTCGTCCCGATGATCTACCCGCCCGGGTACTACGTGCTGCTCGCGCTCGTCGGGGGTCCGTTCGGCCTGTCGGCCCCGCTCGGGCGCGCCCTGTCCATCCTCGGCACCCTCGCCGCGTGCGGCGCGTTGGTCTGGGGCTCTCGGGAGCACCTCGGGCGCTGGGTGCCCGGCCTGGTGGCCTCGGGCGTGTACCTGGGCACCTACGAGCTCACCGGCGCCTTCCAAGACCTCGTGCGTCCCGACGCCGTGGGCCTCGGGCTCCTCGCGTGGTCGCTGGTCGTGGCGCCGTCCGACCGCCCCCGCGCAGCCACCTGGGCCGGGGTGCTCCTGTTCCTGTCGTTCACCGCCAAGCACAACGCAGGGGCGTTTGCGTTGGCGATCGCGCCGGCGCTGTGGGTGTTGCGGGGACGGGCGTCCGCGATCCAGTTCAGCGTGGCGTTCTTTGGGCCCGCGATGCTGTTCACGGGGGCCGTGCAGCTGTTGTCCGGCGGCAACTTCCTCGCCTACCTCCTCGCCGTGCCCGCCTCGCACCCGATGAAGTGGCTTCGGTTCCTGCCCGGAACGCCCACCGAGATCGGCACCGCGATGCCCGTCGTCTGCGTGGCGGTGGCGGTGCTCGCGCTCACGAGTGCGGTGCGGGAGGGTCCGCGGTGGCCTGTCCCCGGCCATGTCCTCCCCGCGGTCATCGCCGCAGGGATCCTGGTGCTCGCAACCCAGCCGTTCAAGGAGAACCAGGGCGGCGTGGGCGCCAGCGGCCTGATCCTGGTGGGTGCGGGCGGGATGGCCTCGCTCACCGGCCTGATCGGGCAGATCGCCCGACGCCGGATCGACGGCCACTGGCTCTACGGCACCCTGGTGGTCGGCACCGCCATGGTCACGGCCGGCCTGATGCGCGGTCACCACGGGGGCTTCGTCAACGTGTTCATGCCCGCCTGCTGGGTCCTCTCCGCGGCCTTCGGGGTGGCCATCTCGCGCGCGATCGACGACGCCCCCGCCGACAACGGCACCGCCTTGGTCGCCCTCGCCGCCGCGATCCAGCTCGCCCTGCCCGCCACCACCACCGACCTGTCCCGCTTCCTGCCCACCGAGGCCGATCGGGCGGCGGGCGATCACATCGTCGAGCGCCTGCGCACGGTCGAGGGGCCGGTCCTGTCCCCCTTCGCCGCCTGGATGCCCGCGTTGGCTGGCAAGCCTCCGAGCGTTCACCTGATCGCGCTGTGGGACGTCGGCCACAAGGGCGGGCCGTTCCCCGACGGCATCGAGCCGATCAAGGACTCCATCCGCAACGGCCACTGGGGCGCCATCGTCGACTCCAAGGACGCCATGGGGTACGGCGCCCGCCGATTCTACCGGATCGACGAGGAGTTCCCGCTGGAGGGGCGCGCACTCACGCCGCGCACCGGCTGGAAGGCCCGTCCCACCATGCTGCTCGTGCCCAAGGGCGGCGGGTCGTGACCTTGCGGGCGGTTCCTGCCGCCGTCGGCGTCGCGCTGCTCGCCGGCGCATGCGCCACGCAGCCCCACTGGCCCGACGATCCCAGCGCCTGCACGGTCGATGCCCTGGGACGAGGCGAGGTCGTGGTCGACGTGCGCCACCACGGCAAGGCCCGCCGCGCCCTGGCCTGGGTGCCGCCCGAGGCCCCGCCCCCCTGGGATCTCGCGATCGTCCTGCACGAGTTCCGCAGCGACCCTCGCCGCCAGCTCGCCTACTCGGGCTGGGTGCCGTGGGGTCCCGAGCACGGCGTGCTCACCGTCGCCCCCGATGGCGTGAGCTCCACCTGGAACCTCGGCGGGTGCTGCGGACGCAGCGCGGAGAAGCGCACCGACGACGTGGGGTTCCTCGACGCCCTCGTGGCGCGCTTGTCCGACAGCGGGTGCCTGACCGGGCGGGTCCTCGCCACCGGCATCGGCAACGGCGGCATGATGGCGGAGACGTGGGCGTGGCGCTCCGACGTGCCCGATGCCGTCGTCAGCGTCGGCGGCGCCTTGCAGGACACCACCCCCGCCCCCGAAGGCGCCCGGCCCGTGCCGGTCCTGCACTACCGCGGCACGGCCGACGGGTTCATCCCGCTGGACGGCCACCCGGGGCGCATGCCCGGCGGCATCCGGGGTGGTGGCACCGTCCCCCTCGGCGTCGCCCACCACGCGTGGACCGTCCGCAACCACGCCTCGCCCGAGGTCCACGCGCACGGCGAGGGGCCCCTGGCCTGCTTGGCCCGTGACGGCGACGCCCCCACGTTGCTGTGCCTGATCGACGGCGCCGAGGACACCTGGCCCGGCGCGGAGCACGCCCGGCTCGACATCACCCACCCACTCGCCGATGCGACCGCAGGCGGGATGCAGTGGGCCCGCACCGTGTGGTCGCGGCGCGGGAGCGACTGAACGTCAGGTCGAGGCGTCGGCCGCGGGCTTCTTGGCAGGCGCCTTCTTCTTGGCGGGCGCCTTCTTGGCGGCGGGCTTCTTGGCCGGTGCCTTCTTGGCCGCAGGCTTCTTCGCGGGGGCCTTCTTCTTGGCCGGTGCCTTCTTGGCCGCAGGCTTCTTGCGGGCCGGCGCCTTCTTCTTGGTGGCCGGTGCGTCGTCGCCGTCGGCCTTCTTGCGCTCGGCGCGGGGCGGGAACTCAAACCCGTGGCGGCCGGTGTCCTTGCGGAACAGCGCCCCGGTGAACGGGCGGCCCCGCTTGGACGTGAAGCCCTCGATGAACCCGGTCTTGGCCGTCTCCGCGAAGTACGGCGCGATCTCCTCGACATCCATCGTGCGCTGACACACGACGCGCGGGAGGATCGGGCCCTTCTTCTCGAGGCCGTCGAGCACGCGCTGACACACGTACCGCTTGGTGGTCTCGATGATGCCTTCGCACTCGGGGTTGCCACACGGGCAGGCGAACACCCGACCGATGCGCTCCTCGGCCTTGGCCGCGTCGTCGGACGGCTCGCCGTACACGACGTTCATCGTCCACTGGGCACCGGGCTCATCGGACTCCGGCTCGAGGACGATCGAGCCCTCCAGCGCGCTTCCGTACCGGTCGACGAACCCGGGGATCGGGCCGGCCTTGTGCTCTAGCACCAGGGTGCGGGCGAGCTTGCGGTCGATGTAGCGGCCGCTCCGGTCCTTCCACAGGATGAAGCTGCACCGATCGTCGCCGCGCTCGTTGCGGGAGCAGGCGTAGCCCCACAGGGTCTCCATCACGCGGCCTTCCTTGCAGGACGGGCACGGACCGAGATCGGGCTCCCCGGCGTACAGCTGGTCGTAGTCGAAGCCCTTGAGGACGTCGGTGACCTCTCGCGTGAACGAGGTCAGGCGGCCGAGCATCTCGTCGCGCTTGAGCTGCCCCCGCTGCACCTGCTGCAGGTCGTACTCCCACTGCCCGGTGAGCTCCGGGCTGGCGAGCACCGGCACGTGGAGGCGATCGAGCACGTCCATCAGGCGCATGCCCTTGGGGGTGGGCCCGATCTTGTTGCCGAGGCGGCGGGCGTAGGTGGTCTGGATCAGGCGCTCGATGGTGTCGGCGCGGGTGGCCGGCGTGCCCAGGCCCCGCTCCTTCATCGCGTCCGCGAGATCCTCGTCGTCGACCTGCTCTCCGGCGGTCTCCATGAGCCGCAGCATCGCGGACTCCGTGAGGCGCGCGGGCGGCTTGGTCTGCTTCTCGTCCTCGTCGATCGCGGAGACGTCCGTGGCGACGCCCTCGGCCTCGGTGGCCCCGGGCACCAGCGGCGGAAGCTGCTCGGTGTCCTCCTCCTCCTTGCCCAGCGCCGCGAGGAAGCCCGGGATCTCCAGGGCCTTGGCGTTGGTGCGGAAGCGGGCGTCGTCGCGTCCGGGGACCGGGAAGGTGACCTCTCGCTCGACGACGGCAAACGTGGCCGGACCCATCATCGAGGCGAGGAACTGCCGCACGACCAGGTCGTAGATGCGGG
>JAUHWK010000664.1 GCA_030424555.1 bacterium
TCGCCGGTGCCTTCTCCGGCGATCGGCACCACGTTGCCCACCGGCGGACCCGCCACGAGCACGTACTCGAAGGTGCCGGCCGTGAAGTTCGTCTCCGACACGGTGCCCAGGTAGCCGGACACGGATCGGCCCCCGGGACCGTCGCCGTAGTTGGAGCCGGTGGTGTTGTCCGCAGAGGTGTCGATGCGCGCGCCCTGCATCTGGATCACGAGCAGGCGATCGCCCACCGCCAAGGTCGCCGCGGCCCCACGCGCGTCCGACAGGTCCAGGGACAGGGTCCGGTCACCGGCCGCAGCCGTCTGCGTGGACGACAGCGGCGGGTAGTAGGTGTTGATCACCGTGTCGTCGGCGTTGACCTCGAGATCCGGGGCGCCCGGGACCACGCACGCGTCGCGCACGCCGAGGTTGAACTGGCAGTAGGTCGTGCAGGCGTCGGTGTTGTCCAGGTCGCCGTCGTCGCACGCTTCCCCGGCATCCACGACCCCGTCGCCACAGTTCGCGGGCGGGGGTGCAGCCAGACCGATCGGTGCCGCAGCGGGCTGCGACGAGGGATCGGGGGCGCCGATCTCCAGGGTGTCGGGCTCGGTTGCACAGCCCGCGATCAACGCGGTCACAACCAACGACGACCCGAGCGGGCCAGAGAAGAAAGTACGTGTGGGGCGCACGGGGACTCCTCGATCGGGATCCGTCCGGCGGACACTCAACCCATGGCCCCCTCCACCGACAACGGATCTGCACGTCCACAATCGCGCCACAACCGAGGCTTCGGCGCATTCCCCAGGTAGAGGTGGAATTTTTTCGCCCCGGTTTCGTGTGACACATTTGTCAATTCATCCATTCCGTACCGCCGTAATCCCCGTTGGTCCTGCGTTATTGCGGACAATCCGCAGTGCTTCGGGTTCCGTCCGCGCGGAAACCGAAGGGACGTCCGACGCCGGATCGGGCGGGGCCGCTTCCGCCGCAGTCGCCGGCATGTCCCGTCGCAGGGGACGCGGTGGAGACGGGAAGGGTTAGACGCGCGACGGAGGATCCATGCACCCCACCCACCGGCTCCGCAGTGGCCTGCTTGCGGCATCCCTCGCCCTGGGCGCGAACGCCTGCTGCAGCGAGAGCGGCCTCGGCCTGCGCCTGGTCTGGGAGAACGGCACGGAGGAGCGCGTCCGCTTTGGATGCGGCGACGCCAAGGCCGTCGCCCCCGGCGCGTTGGATCGGAGCGAGTACATCGAGTCTCCCGGCACCCAGCGCGTCCCCGTGTGCCGCGCCGACGAGACCACCCCCTTCGTCACCGTCCTGCTGGAGGTCACCGCCCTGCCCACCTGCGAGCTCGGCCGCGATCTCGAGGTGATGGTGCGGCTGGAGCCCACGAGCGATGGGTGGCGCGTCGTGCTGCCCTCGGGCGAGGACGCCGCGATGGTGCAGGTGGGCATCGCGGTCGATGGCCCCGTCGACACCGATGACTCTGGGGACACCGCGGACACCGACACCGATGGATCTGGCGACACCGGAGACTCCGCGGACACCGACACCGACGGCTCCACGGACACGGGCGACACCGACACCGGCGACACCGCGGACACCAGCGACACCGCGGACTCCGACTCCGACACCGACTGAACGGTTCAGGCCGCGTGGGCGGCCCGGTCGCTCAGGGCTCGCTGAGGGCGTCTGCGACCAACCGGCCCCGGAAGGGACCGGCGTTGCGCACGAGCACCACGTTGGGCAGGTCACCGACCATGCCCGCCAGCCCGCGCGCGAGCACGCCCTCGCTGCCTTCGTCCACGGTGCCCAGACCCAGGAAC